>JAIDME010000216.1 GCA_029050705.1 Acetatifactor sp. | reverse complement strand
AGCCTTGAATGCAGGAATATATCATAGTGACGGGAATAATATTGAAACAGTCTCCCGTAGGGGAGTACGACAGACATATCAGCCTTTTGACTAAGGAGAAGGGAAAAATATCTGCGTTTGCAAGAGGCGCGCGCAGGCCGGGCAATAAACTGGCGGCGGCAGCAACCCCTTTTTCTTTCGGTAAGTTTAAGCTTTATGAGGGGAGAAATTCTTATACCCTTGCGGAGGCGGACATTCAGAATTATTTTGAAGAACTTCGGACGGATTATGAGGGTGCCTGTTATGGTATGTATTTTGCTGAGGTGGCGGAATATTATACCAGAGAGAACAATGATGAAAGAGAAATGATGAAATTGCTTTATCAGTCTCTGCGGGCACTCTGCGCGGAAAGCCTGCCGAATCCCTTAGTGCAGTGCATTTTCGAGTGCAGAGCGATCGCGGTCAACGGAGAATTTCCGGGACCGCCCACTGACAGACAACTGGAGGAATCCACCATTTATGCCCTGCAATACATAGCGGCAAGCCCGGTTGAAAAACTTTACACTTTTGTGGTGACAGACTCTGTTCTGGCAGAACTTCGGCAGGTGGCAAAGGATTATATGAAAAAATTTGTGGGGCGCGAGTTTAAAAGTCTGGAGGTTCTGCAAACTCTTTGTTGAAAAAGAAGAGTGTTTTTGATACAATTAATTACCTGGCACATCAGAGTGATGTGTGATATATTGATTGAGGAGTTATTCTATGAAAAGAAGCAGAAATTTTATTGCTTTGGCCTGTCTGTTTGCAGTGTTGCTTGCGGGATGCGGGCAGGCCGGGGGACAGGAAGCGGTGGAGTCTACGACGATTTTCGTGGACAGAAATGGCGGAATGACCTATTATCTTATAGGGGAATTTGACAAGGACTATTACAGTCTGTCAGAGCTGTCCGCCAAGGCGGAGAATGAGGCTGATAAGTTCAACAAAGGTGCAGGGGATAAACAGTCTGTTGCGGTGGATAAGGTGGAGACACTGCAGGAGAATGAAAGTAAGGTACTGATCGTCTATCGGTTTGACGGATATGAAAGTTTCAATGAGTTCAATGAGAAAAGCAATAAGAGATTAAACAAGATTTTCTACGGAACCGTGGAGGAGGCTTTCAGCCAGGGGTATATCACAAAGGTGTTGCTGAGAAGTGTTAAAGATGAAACCGTGAAAACGGAGGAACAGCTGAGACAGGAGGGTACAAAGAAGCTGATTGTTACAGATGAAAAGGCTGTGATCTACTGCCCGGCTAAGGTTACTTATATCAGTGAGGGGGCAGTTTTAAATGAGGATGGAAGTGTTGACGCTTCCGCCGCGGACGGAACGGTATACATTTTAATGAAATAATACAGAATAAAGAAAATGCGAGGGTAAGGACAAAATGGAAAAGACGATGGACAAGATTGTTGCGCTGGCGAAGGCGAGAGGCTTTGTGTATCCCGGTTCGGAGATATACGGCGGGCTGGCAAATACATGGGATTACGGTAATTTGGGTGTAGAGCTTAAGAATAATGTGAAGAAAGCCTGGTGGCAGAAATTTATTCAGGAAAATCCCTATAACGTAGGTGTGGATTGTGCAATTCTGATGAATCCCCAGACCTGGGTGGCCAGCGGACATCTGGGTGGTTTTTCCGACCCTCTGATGGACTGTAAGGAATGCCATGAGCGTTTTCGGGCGGATAAGCTGATAGAGGATTTCTGCGCAGAAAAAGAAATTGCGCTGGAAGAGAGCGTAGATGCATGGAGTCAGGAGCAGATGAAGCAATTCATTGAAGAGCACAATATTGCCTGCCCCAGCTGCGGCAAGCACAATTTTACGGATATTCGCCAGTTTAATCTGATGTTTAAGACGTTCCAGGGCGTCACAGAGGATGCGAAAAGTGTAGTATACCTCCGCCCCGAGACAGCGCAGGGTATTTTTGTGAATTTTAAGAACGTACAGAGAACTTCCAGAAAGAAGATTCCTTTTGGCATCGGGCAGATTGGAAAATCCTTCCGCAATGAGATTACACCCGGTAATTTTACGTTCCGCACAAGGGAGTTTGAGCAGATGGAACTGGAGTTCTTCTGCGAGCCGGGTACTGATCTGGAATGGTTCCGGTACTGGAGAGGATTCTGCCGTGACTGGCTGCTGTCCCTCGGAATGAAGGAGGAGGAGATGCGCCTTCGCGACCACAGTCCGGAAGAACTTTGCTTCTATAGCAAAGGTACTACAGACATTGAGTTTTTGTTTCCCTTCGGATGGGGTGAGCTCTGGGGGATTGCGGACAGAACCGACTATGATCTGACCCAGCATGCTAATACCTCCGGTGAGGATATGAGTTATTTCGATGATGAGAAGAAGGAAAAGTACATACCCTATGTAATTGAGCCTTCTCTCGGCGCTGATCGTGTTGTTCTGGCATTTTTGTGCGCCGCGTACGATGAGGAGGAACTGGAGGGCGGCGATATGCGCACCGTACTTCGATTCCATCCCGCTCTTGCACCGGTCAAGATTGGTGTGCTGCCTCTATCCAAGAAGTTGAATGAGGGAGCGGAGAAGATTTTTGCAAAGCTTTCAAAAAAATATAATTGCGAATTTGATGACAGAGGAAATATCGGTAAGCGTTATCGCCGTCAGGATGAAATCGGAACTCCTTTTTGTGTTACTTATGACTTTGACTCAGAGACAGATGGCTGCGTGACTGTTCGGTTCAGAGATTCCATGGAGCAGGAGAGGATTGCCATTGCGGATTTGGACGCATATTTTGCGGATAAGTTTACGTTTTAAAGGATATAAGGAAATCAGGGAGCGGGAGTGATATTCTGCTCCTTTGTCTTAGTATGAAGGTTTCACCCTTGAAGATATTACGTATAGCGCAGAGTAAGGATGGAGTATTAGAATGGACAAAATCGAGGTTTTCCAAATACTTGGCATTGAGGTAACAAAAGATGAGAGAAGCATCAAAAATGCTTACAGGGAGAAACTGCCAGTGACGAATCCGGAGGATACTC
>JAIDME010000215.1 GCA_029050705.1 Acetatifactor sp. | reverse complement strand
GCAAGCAACACTCCCTTTACCGGCTGGACGCTTAAGGGAAAGGTGGTGACTACTTTCTGAGTAGGCAGTGTGGTGTACACAGAACCGAAGAGAGGGGCCGTACAGGGGAAGCGCAATGGAAGACAGCATTAAGATAAAAAATGCCAGAATACATAATTTACAGGGTATTGATGTAACTATACCCAGAAATCGTCTGACGGTTATAACGGGGGTGTCGGGGAGCGGCAAATCCAGCCTCGCCTTTGACACTCTTTATGAGGAAGGGAAGCGCCGTTATCTCATGTTTTCGGAGACACAGTTCATGATTGACAGCGCCCCGGGCTTTGATACAATTACGGGACTGTCGCCCACGGTGGCGGTGGAGCAGAGGATCATCCGGCAGGCAAATCCCAGAAGTACAGTAGGAACCCGTGTCAAGCTTGAGCATATGCTGGCAATCCTGTATGCGAATTACGGGGAGTGTGAACCGGAATATCAATCGGGGCTGCCCATGGATGTGTCCATGTTCCAGAGAAATTCCGCAAGAGGCATGTGCGTTCGCTGTCTGGGAAAGGGTGTGGCAAACTGCCTGGATGAGGAGAGTCTTTTCGGCAGACCGGACCAGAAGATATGCGAAATTGCCTGTGATTTGGGAAAACGGGGCTCCACCAGAAATATGCTGGACTCCTTTTGCAGGGAGCACGGCATGGATCTGTGGCAGACCAGAGTAGGTGAACTCTCCGGAGAGCAGCTGCAGCTGCTGAAGTACGGGGACGGAGGGAAGTCAAAGTTCTGCGGCCTCATCCCCTGGATCAACATGCTGGTAAACGGTGCGGTATCCACATCAGGGCGGCTTGCCCATCTGCTGAGTCAGGCGGGAATGCTGGAAAGGCGCAGTTGCCCCAGATGCGGCGGAACAGGTTTGGGAGAGCAGGCATCCCACACTCTGTTTCACGGTAAGACCATCACGGAACTGGAAAATATGTACATCAAAGATTTATACGGCTTCTTGAGTCAATACAGAGGGCAGAACAACATCCTGCTGGATGAAATTGTGGGGAAACTGGAGTGTATGATGGAGGTGGGGCTGCATCACCTGGCACTGTCACGTCCTCTGCCCACCCTGTCCGGCGGCGAGGTTCAGCGGCTTTTTCTCGCTTCCTATATCATTACGGAGTTGGACTCCCTGGTGTTTGTATTTGACGAACCTACCATTGGGCTGCACGAGTCTGAAAAGGAAAATCTGATCCGGATCATCCGAAAGCTGGTGGAGCATGGGAATACGGTAGTGGCGGTGGAGCATGACAGGAACTTTATGTGCGCCGCAGACTATATTATTGATCTGGGTCCCGGGGCCGGAATGAACGGCGGCAGGAAGATTTTTGAGGGGACATACCGGGAATTTCTGGAGTGCCGGGAGTCCCGCACAGCGGTATATTTGCGGCAGGAGGATGGCTTTCCGGTCAAGAGGGTCTTTCGTCCTGTTTCTCCGAAAAAGATACTGACGGTTCAAAATGCTTCTCTGCACAATCTGAAAAATGTTACCGCATCTGTTCCCCTGGGAGTCATGGTGGGCATTGCCGGAGTGTCGG
>JAIDME010000214.1 GCA_029050705.1 Acetatifactor sp. | reverse complement strand
TTAGGGAAGATAGGTCTGGACAGTTCTAAAGCAGGAATTCTCTGCGACTCTCCAACTGACAGTAAGTTTACGCTATCATTTCAGTTTTTTTGGTGGAAAAAAGAGACTTATTATGGTACAATGTTTTGAAAAGAAATACACGGAGGCATAAGTGTGAAACTGACATGTTTTGCGAGACCGCCTAAGTTTAAAAACAGGCTGGTCATGGTGATCATAGGAGTGATGCTGCAGGGTTTCGGACTCTCACTGCTGATCAAGCTGAACCTGGGAACCGACCCCTGTTCTTGCCTGACCCAGGGAGTCATTCGATATGTGCCCATCAGCTTTGGAACGGCGCAGCTTTTGTGCCATCTGGTGACTTTTCTC
Source organism: Acetatifactor sp. (assembly GCA_029050705.1). Lineage (GTDB taxonomy): Bacteria > Bacillota > Clostridia > Lachnospirales > Lachnospiraceae > Acetatifactor. The sequence goes on along the minus strand of JAIDME010000214.1, from coordinate 1,873 downwards.
TTTGTCATCCGGTTTGATATGAGCCTGATTGGATTCGGGACCATAGGAAACATGGTCTTTTTAGGGTATATTGCGGACTTTTGGGGCTGGGTGTGGGACAGGACTGCTCCGGAGGGCTTTTTTCAGCAGACGGGGGTGCGTTACGGCCTGCTTGTGCCTGTACTGATAGTTTTTATCCTGGGTGCATCCACTTATATGACTGCAGGGTTGGGAACCTCTCCTTATGACGGATTGCCGTTCATTATATCCAATCATGTCAGGAAGCTGTCTTTTAAGGCTGTCAGAATGATCTGGGACATTTCTTTTATGGTGGTTGGCTTCCTCCTTGGCGGAGATGTGGGAATCGTAACGGTGGCTGTGGCATTTTTCCTGGGTCCGGTGATTACCTGGGTGGGGACGAAGCTGAAGAGATTTATAAGTTGAGGCGCAGAGTGCAGGTACGGAGAACAGGCGCGGGGAGCAGGCATGGAAAGCAGATTTGAGAGGACGGAGCAGCTGTTGGGCAGTGAAAATATGGAAAAGCTGGCCCAATCAAGAGTGGCTGTGTTTGGTGTGGGCGGCGTAGGCGGGTATGTGGTGGAAGCCCTTGCACGGTGCGGCGTAGGCACACTGGACTTGATAGACAATGACATAGTAGCGCCCAGCAATCTGAACCGGCAGATCATTGCGACAGCCGGCACACTGGGGAGAGCGAAGGTGGAGGCGGCGCGGGACAGAGTAGTGGAGATCAACCCGGATTGTCAGGTCAACATCTACAAAATCTTTTATCTGCCGGAGACGGCAGATGGTTTTGATTTCAGGGAATATGATTATGTGGTGGACGCCATCGACACGGTGACGGGGAAGCTGATGCTGGCGGAGCAGGCCGGAGTTTCGGGGACGCCGCTTATCAGTTCCATGGGGACGGGGAATAAGCTTGACCCAACGGCTTTCAGGGTGGCGGATATCTATGAGACGAAGGTCTGCCCTCTGGCGAAGGTCATGCGTCGGGAGCTGCGGAAGCGGGGCATTGAGTCCCTGAAGGTGGTTTACTCGGAGGAGGAGCCGCTGTGCGGGGAACGGCCTCCCGGCAGTGTGTCCTTTGTGCCATCCGTGGCGGGGCTGATCATTGCGGGAGAAGTGGTGAGAGATCTGATCAGCAGCCATTCAGAGCCGGCGACATGCAGATAAGTGATTATATTTTTATCAGGGAGGCAGCGATATGTATCAGATAATTGATGGGAAGAAAATTTCACAGGAGATCAAGGATGAACTGAGAGAGAAGGTAACGCAGCTGAAAGCCGCGGGCGGGAGCAGATGCCTGGCGGTAATTCAGGTGGGGGCGGATCCTGCTTCCAGCGTCTATGTGAACAACAAGAAAAAGGCCTGCGAGTATATTGGCATTGAATCCTTAAGCTACGGGCTGCAGGAAGAAACCACGGAGGAGGAGCTGCTGAAGCTCATCGGAGAGCTGAACGGTAAAAAGGAAGTGAGCGGCATTCTGGTTCAGCTTCCGCTGCCGAAGCATATCGACGAAGAAAAGATTCTGCTTGCTATCTCACCTGAGAAGGATGTGGACGGATTCCATCCCGTCAGCGTGGGAAACTTAAGTATCGGCAGACCCGGTTTTGTGTCCTGTACTCCCGCCGGAGTGATTCAGCTGCTGAAGCGTTCCGGCATTGAGATTGAGGGAAAGGAATGCGTAGTGCTGGGGCGGAGCAACATCGTGGGCAAGCCTATGGCTATGCTGCTGCTTCGGGAGAACGGCACGGTCACGGTCTGTCATTCCAGAACAAAGAACCTGAAGGAGATTACCAGGCGGGCGGACATTCTTGTTGTGGCGATTGGCAAGCCGAAGTTTATCGACGAGAGCTATGTGAAGGAGGTGGCTGTG
>JAIDME010000213.1 GCA_029050705.1 Acetatifactor sp. | reverse complement strand
GATTATATATGGGGTACATTTTCGCTGGTGGCGCTGGCAAAGGCGGTGGAAGCGGATGATTTCGGCGTGCAGCAGTCTGTTGTCATGAGGGAGAGTAACACAGAGTATTTTGCGGAGGTGATAGACGAACTGGAAAAGATTGATTTTTCCAAAGTAGATATTTTTGTGATACAGCAGGGACTAAATGATTATCATCTGGGAGTGCCCATCGAAAATCCCGGGAATCCTTTTGATGAGCATACATTTCTCGGGGCGCTGCGGGTGGCTGTAAACTCTTTGAAAAGCAGAAATCCGGAGGCGAGGATTGTGATCGTGACCCCTCTCTTTACATGGTATACTGATGAGAGAAAGGATACCTGTGAGACAGAGGACTACGGAGGAGGAGTTCTGGAGGATTATGTGAATGCGGAGATTGCTTTTGCTGAAGATATGGGGATTGAAGTTATAGATATGTACCATGATTTTTTCCCTCATGATGAGTGGGAGGACTGGAAACTGTACAGCAGAGATGGAATGCACCCCAATGAAGCCGGAAGAGAAAAGATGGCCCGGAGGATTGCGGAGCATTTAAGACAGGAATAAAATATTTATGGGAAAGGTATGGTTATTGATATGAAATTGGCGGAATTGCTTGAAAAACTGGAATATGAATGTGTACAGGGCAGCATGGACAGAGAGATCAGCGCGGTAGTGAATGACTCCCGCAGGGTGGTTCCGGGCAGCCTTTTTATTTGCATAGAGGGAGCAAATTTTGACGGCCACAGATTTGCAGCCGAGGTGGTGGAGAAGGGAGCCGGTGCGCTTCTGATTTCCAAAGAAATTGATGTAAGTGCTGCTGAGAAGAATGTCACCGTCATTAAGGTGGAGAATACCAGATATGCCATGGCATTCGTCTCTGCGGCCTGGTTCGGGCATCCAGCAGAGAAGCTGAAGACCATTGGAATCACCGGCACCAAGGGCAAGACCACCACCACATATCTGGTGCGCTCCATTCTCCAGAATGCCGGAATCAAATGCGGTCTGATCGGCACTATTGAGACCATCATCGGCGACGAGACGAAACATGCGGATAACACAACGCCGGAGTCCTACATTCTGCAGGAAACCTTTGCAAAGATGGTGGATGCGGGCATGGAAGCTGTGGTGATGGAGGTATCGTCCCAGGCGCTGATGCTGCACAGAACCCAGGGATTCATTTTTGACTATGGCATCTTTACCAATCTGGAGGCAGATCACATCGGACCCACTGAGCATGCCAGTTTTGAAGAGTACATGGCGTGTAAGGGCATGTTGTTCAGGCAGTGCAGAGTGGGGATTGTCAACGGGGATGACATTCATGTTGAAAGCATTGTGAAGGGCCATACCTGCGAACTGGAAACCTATGGACTGGGAGAGGACAACATGCTGCGGGCCACCGGCATCAGGCGGGTTTACATGCCCGGCGCCCTGGGTGTGGACTTCAGCACAAAAGGGCTTATAGAACTGGACGTAAAGGTTCCCATGCCAGGAAAATTCAGCGTCTATAACGCACTGTGTGCAATTTCCATCTGCCGTCACTTTCAGGTCAATGAGGCGGTAATCTGCAGAGCGCTGCTGGGGGCCAGAGTGAAGGGACGTATTGAGAAGGTGGAGGTTTCCGACAAATTTATTGTTCTCATAGACTATGCTCATAACGCTATGGCATTGGAGAGCCTTCTGACAACGCTGCAGGAGTATCATCCCCACCGCCTTGTCTGTCTGTTTGGCTGCGGGGGCAATCGGGCGAAAATGCGCAGATTTGAGATGGGTGAGGTCAGCGGAAGACTGGCCGACCTCTCAATCATTACCTCAGACAATCCCAGGTTCGAGGAGCCCCAGAGCATTATTGAGGACATCAAGACAGGAATCGGCAGGACGGATGGAGCTTATGTGGAAATCTGCGACAGGCGGGAGGCTATTGCATTTTGTCTTTCTCATGCTGAGGAGGGAGACATTATTGTTCTGGCAGGCAAGGGCCATGAGGACTATCAGGAAATAAAGGGGGAGAAATACCCCATGGACGAAAGAGTCATTATCAGGGAATTGCTGGAGGGCGGCCTGCAGCACATTTGAGGAGACAAAAGTGACGGAGCTTTACGCGGACATCATTGTTGATGTCTCACACGAAAAACTGGATAGACCCTTTCAGTACCGGGTACCGGAGCGGCTGCGCGGTACCCTGGAGGCCGGAATGTGTGTTGAGGTTCCCTTCGGAAACGGCAACAGGAGGATGAAGGGATACGTCATCGGCATGGGGGAGGAGTGCAAGTTTGACCCCGGTCGAACGAAGGACATTCTGGGCATTGTGCAGAATGGCGTGGGGGTGGAGGACAGGATGATCGCTCTCGCCGGATGGATACGCAAGAATTACGGCTCCACCATGATACAGGCACTGAAGACGGTACTGCCCGCAAAGCAGTCCGTAAAGAAGCTGGAGCACCGCACGGTGCAGCGCATCATGGGAAAAGAGGAGATCATATCCCTGCTGGGGGAGAGCCGACGAAAAAAGCAGGTTGCCAGGGAAAGGCTGCTGCAGGAGCTGGTGGAGCAGGAGACCATTCCCTACGAGTGGGTAACAGGGAAGCTGGGCGTATCCGCCCAGACGGTGAGAAGCCTGGAAAAGTCGGGGGCAGTGCGGGTGGTAAGCAGGATGAGTCTGCGGAATCCGGTAAACCTTGGCGGCGCGGATTCAGGCTTTAACCCGGGAGAGGCAGAGAGACAAAGGGATGATGGCAGGATGCTGCTGAGTCCGGCACAGCAGCGTATCATCGGTCTCTTAAGCCCATCTCCGAGCCCACGAGAC
>JAIDME010000212.1 GCA_029050705.1 Acetatifactor sp. | reverse complement strand
CATGGCGGCGGTGCTGGAGCAGATTGAAAAGAACGATAATGAATAAAACTGCTATGTGACAGTAGACAGGGAAGGGGCTTTGAAGAAGGCGGTAGAGATTCAAAAAAGGATTGAGTCCGGTGAATTGACGGGCCCGCTGGCCGGTGTGCCCGTGGCCATCAAGGATAATCTGTGTACCGAGGGACTGCGGACCACCTGCTCTTCCCGGATGCTGGATAACTTTGTGCCGGCCTTTTCCGCAGAGGCTGTACTGAATCTGGAGAAGGCGGGGGCGGTGGTCATCGGCAAGACAAACATGGATGAGTTTGCCATGGGTTCCACCACGGAGACATCTTTTTACGGACCGACGAAAAATCCCAGAAATCCGGAGCATGTGCCGGGCGGGTCATCCGGCGGTTCTGCGGCGGCGGTAGCAGCCCGGGAGTGTTTTTTCGCGCTGGGGTCTGACACCGGCGGTTCCATTCGCCAGCCTGCATCCTACTGCGGTGTGGTGGGAATGAAGCCCACATACGGAACGGTTTCCAGATATGGTCTGATTGCCTATGGCTCTTCTCTGGACCAGATCGGACCGCTTACCAGAAACGTGGAGGACTGCGCAACGGTACTGGAATTGATCGCGTCTTATGACAAAAAGGATTCTACATCCATTCAGCGTACAGATACAGACTTTACAAGGGCTCTGGTGGAAGATGTGAAAGGTATGCGCATCGGTATTCCGAAGGATTATTTTACGGAAGGGCTGAATCCGGAGGTCAGTGTGGCGGTATTAAAGGCAGCGGAAGTGCTGGAGAAAAAGGGTGCCGTTACGGAGGAATTTGATTTAAGTCTGGTGGAATATGCGATTCCCACCTACTATACAATTGCGGCCGCAGAGGCAAGTTCCAATCTGGAGCGCTTTGACGGTGTCAAGTACGGTTTCCGCGCCGGCGGGGAGGAAGGACTTCACAGGATGTACAGAAAGACCCGTTCCCAGGGCTTCGGGCCGGAGGTTAAGCGCCGTATTATGCTGGGAACCTTTGTATTAAGCGCGGGATATTATGATGCATATTATCTGAAGGCTCTCAGGGTCAAAGCAATGATCAAGGAGGCCTTCGACAGAGCTTTCGCAAAATATGACTGTATTCTGGGGCCGGTGGCACCCACCACGGCACCCAGGCTGGACGCAAGTCTTTCGGATCCTCTAAAAATGTATCTGGGGGATATTTATACTATTTCGGTAAATCTGGCAGGTCTGCCCGGAATCAGCGTGCCCTGCGGAACGGACAGCAGGGGTCTGCCCATTGGGCTGCAGCTCATCGGGGACTGCTATCAGGAAAAGAAGCTGATCCAGATTGCGTATACCTACGAACAATGCGGAGGGAGTTATCATGAAACAATATGAAACAGTCATCGGACTGGAAGTCCATGTTGAACTTGCCACCAGAACTAAGATATTCTGCGGATGCTCCACCGCCTTCGGGGGCAGACCCAATTCCCATACCTGCCCGGTGTGCACAGGTATGCCCGGTTCCCTTCCGGTGCTGAACAGAAAGGTGCTGGAGTATGCGGTGGCAGTGGGCCTGGCTACAAACTGCCATATTACCCGTTACTGCAAGTTTGACAGGAAGAACTACTTTTACCCTGACAATCCGCAGAACTACCAGATTTCTCAGCTCTATCTGCCCATCTGCCGCGATGGGTATGTGGAGATTGAGACGGAGAAAGGCAGCAGGAAGGTGGGCATCCATGAAATCCATATGGAGGAGGATGCGGGGAAGCTGATTCATGATGAGTGGGAGGACTGTACGCTGGTGGACTACAACCGTTCCGGTGTGCCCCTGATTGAGATCGTATCCGAACCTGATATGCGGAGCGCCGATGAGGTGATTGCCTATCTGGAGAAGCTGCGCCTGATCATCCAATACCTGGGGGCAAGCGACTGCAAGCTTCAGGAAGGTTCCATGCGGGCGGATGTGAATCTGTCTGTTCGTGAAGCGGGCACAGAGAAATTCGGCACCCGGACAGAGATGAAGAACCTGAGCTCCTTCCATTCCATTGCAAAGGCTATTGAAGGCGAAAGAAACCGCCAGATCGATCTGCTTGAGTCGGGCGGTACGGTGGTTCAGGAGACCCGCCGCTGGGATGAGGCGAAGGATACTTCCTATGCCATGCGTTCCAAGGAGGATGCCCGGGATTACCGTTATTTTCCTGACCCTGATCTGGTGCCGGTCAGCATCAGCGAGGAATTCCTGGAAGAAATCAGGAGCAGACAGCCGGAACTGCGCACTGAGAAAATGAAGCGTTACAGGGAGGAATTTGACATCCCCGACTATGATATAGAGATTATCACAGGCTCCAAGCATATGGCGGATATTTTTGAGGAAACAGTGGCTCTGGGTGCACAGCCCAAGAAGGTGTCCAACTGGTTGATGGTAGAAACCCTAAGGCTGTTGAAGGATAAGGAGATGGATCCTGAGGATATTTGCTTCTCGCCGGGGAACCTGGCGAAGCTTATTGCCCTGACAGAAGGAAAAGCAATCAATTCCACAGTGGCGAAGGAGGTTTTTGAGGTCATGTTTCAGGAGGATGTTGATCCTGAAAGGTACGTGGAGGAAAAGGGACTTAGGATGGTCAGCGACGAGGGAATGCTCCGCAGGACGGTTGAGGAGATCATTGCTGCCAATCCTAAGTCAGTGGAAGATTACCGGAACGGCAAGGAGAAGGCCATCGGCTTTCTTGTGGGTCAGACCATGAAAGCGATGAGAGGAAAGGCAGATCCTGCCAGTGTCACCGGGCTGCTGAAGGAACTGCTGTAAAAGTTTACCTTCCCGTCACCTGATATTTTCGATATATCGGTTTCCCCGCGGCAGCTATCCCTAAGCCGGCCACCAGATAAATTACCGGTACTGCCTGCCAGGCTGTAAAGTAATGCCCAAACAGGGGAAGGGTATAATAGTTGAAAATGTTCCATATGGCAAGGAAGGAAAAAGGAAGCCATTGCCAAATCTGAGCCGGTACTCTGTAGTAGCCCGGTATGGAAATCATGCCGGTCACCAGCAGCAGGACGATGCCGATTGCCAGACTTGCAATGCTGCTGTGGGTGAGTTCCGACAAAAACATGATGAATACGGCAAAAATAACAGATGTGATCAACATAATGCCGTAGGCGATCAGGATGACCTGGCCGCAGCTCATGGGAACAAAAAAGCAGTATACAAGCTGGAAGGGCGCAGTAAAGCCTTCCGTTCCATATAAAAACATGGTTAATACTACGGAAAGAAACGAAAACAAAACCGAAATACCGGCGGCGAAGCCGGCCCCTGCCAGCATTTTGGCCCAATATAGGCTGCTTTTGCCTTTTGCAGAGCATAGGATCAGCTGGTCCGTCCGGCGGCTGTGTTCATCGGAAAATACTCCTGCCAGGCAGACGGCAATAAGCGTCAGGACGATCAGTCCCGTAGTCTGGTATATGGAAAACTGCTTATGGTATGCGGCGTGTGCCTGATAGACAAAGGGTTTCTTGATTTGTGCATTTTTTTCCAGCCAGAATGCCTTCTCCCCCTCAGACAGGAAAAGGGCATCCAGGTCATTTCCCAGCTGTTTCAGCTGTCTTGCATATAAATCCTGCTCGTCCGCCTGCCATTGGTACATGATCTCGGATATCGGCAGAAGGGTGGTCATGTGGATAAAAGTCAGGATTTCGCTGTATGGACGGGCATACTGCTGATACTCTGCAGTTCCTGTGTAATGACCTGTGGTCTTCGGTATCTTTCTATAGGCCTCAACGGTCTCCGCAAGCAGTGTCCGGTCAATCTCTCTGCCGTTTAGCGTCCGTGCATAGGATTGATCGATCTGGGCCATATGATAGCTTGAATCTACACGCTCTCCATCAATATAGTAATCTCCGAGCAAGTCCGAAATGCAGCTGAAGATGGTTGCAATGATGCAGAAAATAAGGGAGATCCGTGTAATTTTCTTCTGCAGTAGTTTTTTATATTCATATTTTAACAAGATTCCGAAAGTATTCATATGTTTACTCCTCCTCAAACCGGTGCAGGTAAAATTCTTCCAGGTCGTCCTGCGCACTGTCCCACTTGCCCTGGTAGATCATTTGGCCGTTCTTCATCATCAGCACCTGATCTGCAATGTGCTCAATGTCGGAGACGATGTGGGTGGATAGAAGCACAATGCTGTCCTCACCCAATTTCTCTATCAGATCCCGAAAGCGCACCCGCTCTTTCGGGTCCAGTCCGGCTGTGGGCTCGTCAAGTACCAGAAGTTTCGGGTTGTTTAACAGTGCCTGAGCGATTCCTAATCGTTGTTTCATGCCGCCGGAATAGGTTTTGATCTTCTTTTTTGCGGAATCCGTCAGGGATACGATCTGCAGCAGATCCTCTGCTCTTTTCTTTGCCGCAGGTTTGCCGATTCCCTTCAGCGCAGCCATATACAGCAGAAAATCAATGCCCGTAAACTCCGGATAATATCCGAAGTCCTGTGGCAGATAGCCCAGAACGGCCCGGTAACTTTCCTCGCTGACATCCATGCCGTCGTAGGAGATAGTGCCGCTGGTAGGCTTTAATATGCCGCATATCATTCGCAGGAGAGTGGTCTTGCCGGCGCCGTTTGCTCCCAGCAGACCGTATACTCCCTTCTGCATGCTGATGGAAATCCTGTCTACGGCAATCTTGTTTTTGTACTGTTTTGACAGCCTGTCAATTATAAGTTCCATTCCAATTCCTCCTTTTGTTTCACCATTTGCGCTCCCTCCCTGATCGCACCAAAGACAGCCAGGACAAGCAGGAGCAGCCACCAGATAAAATATTCCCCCTCGTAGATATCAAAGGAGACATTCCTAAGCAGAATTACCCCAAGGCTTGCCAGCACCCCTATTCCCGCACAGATATAGGTAGCTTCCCTTGTACGGATCCTGCGGGTTACCCACAGGCCGAGAAAAGCGGTGATCATGTAGGGGCACAAAATATAGACCCCTGTCCTAGCCAGAGAAATGTGCCGACTCAATGCCGTCACTGGTATTAAAATAAAAAGCAGCAGAAAGTTGAACATTCCCAGGAGAACAAGTCTCGCCAGCACAACGTTTTTCGATGAAAATCTGGTGGACAGTTCAAGCTCTGACATTCCACAGCTTTCGGAACGCCCGC
>JAIDME010000211.1 GCA_029050705.1 Acetatifactor sp. | reverse complement strand
GAATTAAGCAATATGAGCTGATTAATACATTAAGTAATAAATAGGAGGAATTGAACTATGATAGGTGCAGATGCCATCATAAAATGTCTTGAAGCGGAGGGGGTCACTACCATTTTCGGTTATCCCGGCGTAGCAATCTGTCCTTTTTATAACAGTATTCTGGAATCTGACATTCGCACTGTTTTAATCCGTACGGAGCAGAATGCGGCTCATGCGGCCAGCGGCGTGGCGAGGATGACAGATCGGCCGGGAGTCTGCGCTGTGACCTCGGGCCCGGGCGCAACCAATGTCATCACGGGAATTGCTACGGCTTTTGCGGACAGTATTCCCCTTATCTGTATTACAGGACAGGTGAACAGCGAACTTCTGGGCAGCGATGTGTTTCAGGAGGCTGACATAACCGGTGCGGTGGAATCTTTTGTGAAGTACAGCTATCTTGTGAAAAACGTAAATGACATTCCGCGTATTTTCAAGGAGGCGTTCTACATTGCCAACACGGGAAGAAAGGGACCGGTGCTCATTGATATACCGATTGACATCCAGAATGCGGTCATCAGTAAATTCAAATATCCGGATGAGGTGTCGCTGCGCACCTACAAGCCGACAGTCAAGGGGCATGCGGTACAGATTAAAAAGGTAATCCGTGAACTGGAAAAGGCAAAACGGCCGATTATCTGTGCAGGCGGAGGCGTGCTGTTAAGCCAAGCGGAGAATGATCTGAGAAAATTTGCGGAAGAGCGCGGAATTCCCGTGGTTTCCACAATGATGGGAATCGGCGTCATGCCCACAGACCATCCTCTTTACTTTGGTATGGTTGGAAACAACGGAAAGCCCTACGCAAACCGTGCCATGAATGAGTCTGACCTGTTGATCATGGTAGGAGCCCGGGTGGCGGACAGGGCTGTGAGCCAGCCTGATCTGATCACTAGGGACAAGGTTCTGGTACACATTGATGTGGATCCTGCTGAAATCGGTAAAAATGCAGGTCCAACCATTCCTTTGGTGGGAGATGCAAAACATATCTTCAATGACTTTGTAAAAGAAGAATTTGTCTGCAGCTGTGAGGAGTGGCTGAAGACGCTGGAAACTTATCGCGCTGACATGATGCCCAAACGCAGACCAAATCCTGATTTTGTTGACCCGGCAGCCTTTATTGCCAGGCTTTCCGAAAAGATGGAGGAGAATGCGGTCTATGTGGCGGATGTGGGACAGAACCAGATTTGGTCCTGCGGTTATGTGAAGGTGAAGGGCGGAAAATTCCTGACCTCCGGCGGCATGGGGACTATGGGATATTCCATTCCGGCAGCAATGGGAGCGAAGGTTGCAGCACCGGACAGGCAGGTTGTAGCAGTCTGCGGGGATGGTTCTTTTCAGATGTCCATGATGGAGCTTGCCACCATGCGCCAGCATCATATTCCGGTGAAAATAGTGGTTTTGAAGAACAATTTCCTCGGCATGGTGCGGGAGTACCAGCACTATACCTACAAGGATAATTATTCCGTGGTTGATTTGTCCGGCAGCCCGGATCTGGAGAAGCTTGCCGAGGCATACGGAATCCCTTTCCTGCGCCTGGAAAATATGGAGCGCTGTGATGAGGTTATCGGTGAATTTTTAAGGGATGACCGCTCTGTCCTGCTGGAGTGTCTGATCGATCCCATGGATCTGGTGAAATAAATAGGAGGCTTAAGCCATGAAGATGAAGAAAAGAATTTATTCCGTTCTGGTGGAAAACCGTTCCGGTGTGCTGTGCAAGGTGGCCGGACTGTTTTCCAGACGTTGTTTTAACATTGACAGCCTTGCAGTGGGTGAGACAGACGATGCGGCAGTGTCATGCATGACTATCGTCAGCAGCGGCGACGAGCGCACCATCGAGCAGATTGAAAAGCAGCTGAACAAAAAGCTGGATGTCATAAAGGTCAAGACCTTTTCGGAGCAGCAGTGCATCACAAGGGAGCTGATGCTGATCAAGGTAAAATATAATAAAAACAACCGCAGGGAAATCCTTGAAATCTGCGAGAGCATGAATTCAGTGGAGATTGTTGATATGTCAAAGCATTTTATGATGCTCCAGATCTGTGATGCACCGGAGCGGGTGAAATCTTTGATTACGCTTCTCGAAACCATCAGTATTGTGGAGGTGGCCCGGACGGGAACACTGGCCCTCTCCAAATGCAGTGAAAATGACGAGGCAAAATAGTGTGTGAAACCGTCAGACAAACATGTTTTTATGACATTGCGGATGAGGTGGATCAAGATGAAAAAGAGAATGCATATGAAAATGTTATGGCTGCCTTTGCTGTGCGTTCTGCTGCTGGCCGGATGCGGCAAAGAGGGCGGCAGTGTCCCGGGAAGTAATGACACGGCAGTGAACGGCGGTAATACAGGAAGCAGTGATGCTGCAGGAGGCAGCATTGTTACGGAGAAAAATGATGCCGCAGAGGGCAGCGGAAATACAGGAGTCAGCGGAGATAATATTGGTGCGGCTCAAAACGGAAACAGCAGTACTCCCTCTCTCTGGGTAGGCACAAAAGAAATCATACCCTTTGAGGAACCGGAGGCAGGGTATCTGCAGGGTATATTTTCTTATGCAACGCTGGGAAACAGTGTTTACCTGATGCGGACGGAGTACCCGGAAGCCGGAGGAGCAACACGGCTGTGTGTACAGGTTTATGACAGCGACACAAAGAAGACGGAAAAATATATTTTTACACTTGAAATCCCGGGCCACGAAGACGGATATATTGTCTCCATGGATTTGACGACGAATCGGGAACTGTCTCTCAAACTGATGAAGCCTGACTCGGAAAATGATTATTTCCTGGTGAGAACGGACCTGCAGGGGACGGTGCTGGAAGTGGAAGAGACCTTCCCGAATGCGGATGACTATCCCTGGAACCAGGATTATATGTCCCTGACCCGTACGTTTCCACTCACGGACGGAAGCGTCATTCTGTGCCGCTGGGATGATGGGAACCAGACATCTGTTCTGACCCGTTTTGACGAGGTGACCGGGGAAAAAAAGCCGATGGGTACACTGGACGGGGATATTTTGAATGCAATCTGCTGTGATGAGGAAGGCAGCCTGTATTATTATTCAACAACTATTATCCGCTGGGATGTGGAGAAGGATGTTAAAGAAGAACTTACGACGCCGTTGTATAAGGAGGGAATTAACATTTACGGCACTGCCGGTCTGATATGGAATAAGCAGGGTGAACTTCTGCTCTGCGACCTGAGACAGGACAGTGCATCTCTTTATGTGCTGACAAGGGAGAAGCCGGTTTCGGAAAAGGAGATTCGGCTGGTCTGTGTAGAAAATCCTGCCGGAGCCGATTATATGCAAAGAATGACGGCTGTGTTTTCCCGTGAGCAAGATGTTCCCATTGTAATGGAGGGGCTGAACGAATCGGATTATACAGATTATAGG
>JAIDME010000210.1 GCA_029050705.1 Acetatifactor sp. | reverse complement strand
GTTCAGTTCCTGATTATTTGCCGCGTAATGCTTGATCGTGGTTCCGCATACCGAATGCGCCTGTACTCCTCTGGTAATGGCAGCGGCAAATTCACCGCTGATGACAGGATCCTCGGAAAAATATTCAAAGTTCCTTCCGCAGCGGATGCTTCTATGAATGTTAAGCGCAGGTGCCAGCCACAAATGCACGCCAAACAGTTCCATTTCAAAACCCACAATATCTCCGCATTTTTCCGCAATCTCAATATTAAAGCTATGCGCATTTGCAGTCCCTATCGGTATAGCGGTTGCATACTGATTCTCGATGGTATCCGTTTTCTTTACCTTGTAGCCTATCTGTTTCATGAACAGCCTTGCGATCTTTGGTAAGAAGTCCATTATAGACTCCGGGAAAGACGCCCCCAGCGCATGGACCGCTCCGTTTTTGTCCCTGGCATATTCACGGCTGATACGAAGCCCTGCTGGCCCGTCCGCCATGACCATGGACGGAATACCAACCTCTTTTACCTCCATAAACGTCTGTCCCGCGGCTCCGGCAACAGTAAAGCCTGCGCTTCCAATGATACTGGCCACACCACCCTTGGGATCAAAGGCTCCGAGATTCATCTTTATCAGCTGCTCATCAGAAAGCTTCTTAACATCCCCATCAATTTCACAGTCTAAATCAAAATCCACATTGACGGTGGCAACCGCATCCTTCGCAAGCGTCAGCACTGTCGTCTCTGCCAGCTCCTCTGCCGAAAGCGAACTGCTTTTCTTTTCTTCCTCCGTCGGTTTATAATCGGTAAAGTCCGGTCTGCCCATCACATTCCTGGTTTTGATACAGACAATCTGTTCTTCCACGCGGATCACGCCATACACTTTTGTATCACCACTACTGTTTCCAACCCGGAGAATGCAATTTCCCGCCTCCAGAATATAGCTTGCCGACGCTTCATCGTATGATGCAATATCAGACATTTCAAAACTGACCGAAAGTTTCTGTTCCTCCCCGAGGGCTAGTTGCTTCGTCTTCGCAAAACCTGCCAGTGTCTGATAAGGCTGGTCAAGTTTTCCTTCCGGAGACGACACATATACCTGCAGCACTTCTTTACCGACGTAATTTCCCACATTCTTGATATTGGCAGTCACCGTAACCGTTTGACCGTTCAGCCGGACACTGTCCTTTTCCAGACAGAAGTCGGTATAGGAAAGCCCATAGCCAAATGGATACAGAGGCAATTTCCCAACGCTGTCAAAATAGCGATACCCTACATAAATACCTTCCTTATATCTAGTCTCATCCCTGTGTCCAAATTCACCCATAGATGGATAATCCTTCCATGCGCTCCAGGTAGTGGTAAGCTTTCCGGATGGACTGCTTTTTCCAAGAAGAATGTCCGCCAGAATGTCTCCGGTCTTCACGCCAAGCTGGGACAGAATCAAAATGTTTTTCACATCCTTTACCGCAGTCAGATCGACAACACCCCCAGCATTGATTACCAGCATAAATTTCTTATACTTCGCATTCCATGCCAAAATATCTCTCTTTTCCGTCACCGAAAGAAAAATCTCCCCCGCAACCGGTTCCCGGTCGCTCCCTTCCCCGGAAATACGGGAAAGCACATAGACGGCAGTGTCCCCCGCCCCGTCTATCGGCATTTGATACTCCGGCTCCGCCATGGAACGCCCCATACAGAGCATAACTGCTTGGGTATGCTTTGCCTTTGCTTCAGCCTTGATGTCCTTGATAAACTGCTGTTTTGCTTCTATGCGCACTTTATCATATCCATCCAGCCAAGTGCCTGAGGTAATAGTAAAACCGGCATTTTTAAGCCCTTCCTCAACCGTCACAAAGAATCTGGAATTGACTTCACCGGATCCTGTGCCGCCCTTGATCGTATATCTTGCCCCACTCCCATAGAGGGCAATCTGTCGAGCATTCTGCCCTTTAGAATGCTCTGCTCTTCTCAGTGGGAAATTCCCGTCCTTTTTCAAAAGTACCGTACACTCTGCGCCATTTTCACGAAGATACGCATTGTGTTTGATTTCATACTCATTCAATTTCATTGTAAACCTCCAAATCTATTTTCCTATATTAGCTTAACAAGCGGGCAGCATTGTTGTCCATCTCCCTTTTGAAAATTAATCGGACAGGAAATGTTTCTTCCCCTGTTCAAAAACATGGAGCGGCGGCACAAACCACCGCTCTGCAAAATCATGCTTCACGCTTTTTACTTCTTTTTATTCTTCTTTGCGGCTTTGGCCTCTTCCTTGGCCTTCCTTTCCGCCAGCTTCGCCTGATACTTCGCCTCTTCCTCCTGGAAATTCAATCCTTTCTTCGCACATTTTTCCTTTAGTTCCTCAATACGCTTGGCCTCAGCGATCTTCTCCTGCTCAGCCTGCTCCATTGCCGCCTTTTCCTCGGCGGAATAGTAAACCTCGCCGCGGGCTTCGGCCTCAGCACGGTGACGGGCAGTGATGTCGGCGGAAATCTGCGGTATTTTCTTCTCCACATCAAAGAAGATCATCAGCACCACACCAATGAGATACCCGATCAGAGGAGCACCCGCAAAACACCAGACAAAGAAACTCTTCATGGCATCCGGCTGTTGAATAACCTGTGAGGCAGCCTCGGGAGCAATATAACCCCGGCTGGCAATTCCGGATAAAATGATACTCTGACCAATACCGGCAGCGACTACCAGACAAATACTGCGGATGGCAGCAGTAAAACCATCGGCACGGTAGCTGTTCTTCCACTCAATGTGATCCAGAGCCTCAGCCATCATAGCCGCCATGACCATAGTAGGAATAGCTCCAATGGACTTGAGCATCATACAGCCCAGCACCACACCCATGTTGCTCCCCGCCAACATGACGCCCAGAGCGCCTGCGGCTGCGATAATGAAGCCAACCTGCATGACCCGACGCTTACCAAACTTTCTGACAAGAGGCCAGAGGATGAAGATACCGATCCCAAGAGGCGCCTGCCCCAGCATATTAAGCAGAGCCTGCTTCGCCGCACCGCCTTCTACAGAGGAATCCAGCACCCAGTTACAGTAATAGAGCATAGAATTGGTCTGCAGGGTATTAAAGATTTCATACATAGCGATGAAGCCCATGATGATCAGCCAGTAGCGATCCTTAAAACAAGCCTTAATCTGCTGTGAGAAAGGTACGGTGCCCGCCTCACCACTCTTAGCAGCGGCCATCTCGTCCTCCGTAACCCGCTCTTTAGTAAAATAATACTCCACCAGCGTTGCAGGCAGTGCCAAGACGGACAGGATACTCATGAATATCATCCAGTTGCCCTGTGCTCCAAGACCCACTCCGAATTTAGCCACCAAGAAAGGCATAATGACGGATGAAAGCAAACCGGGCAGCATATTCATTCCTGCATTCTGCACCAGGGCCAGAGTATCCCGCTGCTTGGTATTACGAGTGGATAAAGGCACCATCAGGGTATGGCTCATGTTGTAAATGGTGAACGCAAGGGAGAAAAACAGGTTATAGCTGACAGTGATCCAGACAATCTGCACCTTGTAGGATGCTCTGGGCACAGCATAGAGCAGAGAGCCTGTGACAGCAAACAGCACGCCGGCAATCAGAACCCATGGGCGGGCCTTTCCCTGCTTCGTCCGGGTTCGGTCAATAATACGCCCCATAATAATGTTGGTAATTGCATCAACGACCTTAGATATCACGGGCATCAGAGTCAGGAACCCGCCTGCCAATCCCAGTACATCTGTATAGAACTGGGTCAGGTATGTACCCGCAATAGAATAGTAGGCCATGAACATCAGCATAGGACCGCCGAAATAGCCCAGCCAGATTTCACTTGCCTGTGTGTTTGCAGATTTGATCCGCGAGTCAAATATCCGAGACTCAAACAGACCTTGTTTTTGTTTTGTTGCCATCTTGTTTTCCTCCTGCTTTCATAATCAATACACAGATATCATATTTACTGTGATTATGATAGCAGAAATGCCGCTTGTTTCGTTATAGCAAATCGGTCTTTAACACAATAATTCGGCTTAATTCCGAAAAAATATCCGTTTTATTGCCGAAAAAGCGGATTTGTGATAGAATCAACAAAGCAGACTTGCTATACTGGAAACTATAAAATATCTAAAAGGAAAGGTCTGTCGTATATGAAACTGAAACCCAATGTAAATGTCCCTGATTTTTTGCAGGCAGTACAAGCTTGTATTGACGAAGTGTTTTTTATTACTTCTGAGGGAGATCATTTGAACCTGAAATCTGCTCTGTCTCAATTTATATTTGCCGCAGTAATCGCAGGCAGACTGCAAAAGTTGGACGGATGTATCACAGCGCAGAATCCTCAGGATGAAGCCCTGCTGCGCCAATATTGTGTTTAAGTAAGAGGAGGAAGCCTTTATGGACCTGGAAGCCAGATTGACCCTATTTCGAGATATGATCAATTGCTGCCACGATCTTTATCTGTGGAGTTACGACAGTTCATTTCATCTTATCACCAGCAACTGCCCCGAACAGGCAGTAGTGAATGATCTGTTTGTCATGAACCACCGCCGGGAAGAGTTTGACAGGCAGATTGCAGCCCATAATACGCCCATCATTTTTACCAACGAAATGGGACTGATGTGGGTAGTGGCGCCCCAGTTTGAAATCGACGAGCCTGTGCGGTTTTATGTGCTGGGTCCTTTTTTTGTGGATGATATTTCTCCTAAAAGTCTGGAAACGGAACTAAACAAGCACGACCTGAGCCTTCTTTTGCGGCACGAGTTTCTACTCTTTTTGCGCAAATTGCCGATTATCAGCCTGAACCGTATCTTTGAATATGCAATCATGTTACACTTTTGTGTCACCAACGAAAAAATCACGGTCAGTGACCTACGCTATTATGAGAATGCGCAACAATCCGCCGGACCCTATATACAGCATGAAATGATGGACGCCCATGGGACCTATGAAGGTGAACAGGAAATGCTGCGGATGGTCCGAAACGGCGATCTAAACTACCAGGCACACATGAACAGAATGTCGGTGACAGGACATCTGGGCAAACTGAGCAACGGCGACCCTCTGCGGCAAATGAAAAATACAGTATTGGTGTGCATCACCCTGTTTTCCCGGGCCGCAATCGAGGGGGGACTGACACCGGAGGTTTCCTATACCC
>JAIDME010000021.1 GCA_029050705.1 Acetatifactor sp. | reverse complement strand
CCCACATCTGGCTGCGCTGCATTTCATCAATCTTATCCGCAACAAACGGATCACAGCCCAGGAGGGACAACTGTACCGGCACCTCCCCGTTACTGAATTTCGCAGAGTAGTCCAGCGCCGCAAAACCGAAAAAGCCTTTCTCCGCATTCTGCTCGCTGGAGATATCTATTTTGCCGAGATGCTGCGACAGGACCTCCTTCATCCGTTCAACGGACGGCATGGCGCATTGATCCTTCATCAGCAATTTTACCATGAAAACGCCCCCGGGGCGGACGGAGGGGTCAAACTTTTTCAGATTGTCTACGGCCTTCTGCCGGGCGTCTTCGGGTGTCTTTGTGTTTGTGTTTACTTTTTTCAACTTTGAGAATAGTCCCATTTTATCCCCTTTCGCTTGTGCAACAGGCACCGTATTTTTTCTTTTAAAATAACAATACTGTTAACTTACCTTAGCGTGTCACGGTATACCCGTAGCACGTTTCCGCTGAAGACCAGATCCAGCTGAGACTCCGTAAAACCGGCTGCCTTCATGGCATCCCACAGCTTTCCCATGCTTTCCGCTCCCGGCAGCTCTTCGTGGGTGTCAATGCCGTCAAAATCACTGCCCAGTCCCAGGACCTCAATTCCTCCCACGTCCGCGATATGCTTTGCATGCCGGATTACTGCCGCAATGGTTCCCGGATTCTTCTCGCCCGCCGGCACCTCCTCCAGAAAATCAGCGCAGTAGTTCAGACCCATGACCCCTCCCCGCTCCGCCAGCTTCCGGATCATGTCGTCCGTCATATTGCGCACATTGGGACAAACGGCTCTGGCATCGGAATGGCTTGCCACGAAGGGCTTTTTTGTCACCGCAAGCACATCATAAAAACCGGCGTCAGACAAATGGGATACATCGGGAATCATGCCGAGACTCTCCAGCTCCGCCACAAACTCCCTGCCCCGCTCCGTGAGTCCCCCTGTCAGATTGGGAGTGTGAAAAAATGCCTCAAACACCGGCTGGGCCTGTTTCTGCAAATTCTGATATTCCGCGCTTTCCCGCGGACATTCTCTCAACCGCCTTCTGAATTCCCTCGCTTTCACTCCCAGCTCCCTGTCACGGTTCGGATACCCGAGCTCATTGGGGAAATTCCAGGTCAGGGTAAGCATGCGGACTCCCATATCATAGAGTTTCCGCAGTTTATCGATCTCTCCTCTGCACACGGCGCCCTCCTCCACTGTCAGCATGGCGGACAGTTTTCCCGCGGTCTCATTGGCGGCAATATCACTGAATGTAAGTACAGGAGCGATCAAATCGCTGTTTTTTTCCATCTCTGTCCGATAGCGCTCATACAGTCTGCAGACCGCCTCCCAGGGATCATTGCTCTGTTCCAGCTCCACAAACAGAGCAAAATTCTGAAGCAGGTATCCTGCCTGCTTCATACGCAGCAGATCCAGATGCCCTGTATTCTCCCTCAGTTTCTCCTGTGTTCCTCTCTCCTCAAGCTCTACCAGTCTGCTGACCGTGTCACAGTGCATATCCACAACCCTCATGTCATCCTCCTTTTCCGCGTTCAATATCGCACTGACTTTGATCGAGCAGGGAAGATTTTCTCCCTGCTCGCCGCGCGGGCCGCATGCTGCAAAGCAGCCGGATTCCACATGCGGCCCTGCGCATATAAGAAAGGAGTGCCCGTTGACACTCCTTTGCCGTTTTTATTTTATTCGCAGCTCTTATGAACTATGAATCAGTTCTTCTCCTTGTTCATGACCGCGAAGTTCACCCCTGTATCCGTAGGCTCTTCTTCACTGAATACATAGTCCTTTCCGGGCAGCACTGCATTCAGAATAATACCCACAAGAGCGCCTACTGCAAGACCGGAGAGACTGATGGTAACAGAGCCCACCGTAAATCCGATGGCCCCTGCCGCACTGTACTTGATTCCGATGGACAGCACCAGGATCAATGCTGCAATGATGACATTGCGGCTCTTGGAGAAATCACAGCGGGACTCCACCACATTGCGGACACCCACTGCGGAAATCATGCCGTAAAGCACCAGTGATACGCCTCCCACTGTTGCAGATGGCATACAGCCGATGACAGCGGCAAACTTAGGACAGAAGGAAAACAGAATTGCAAAGCCTGCCGCAAGGCGTATTACCATGGGGTCAAATACCTTCGTCAAAGAAAGCACACCGGTGTTCTCACCGTAGGTAGTGTTTGCAGGCGCGCCGAACAGGGATGCCGCAATGGTGGCAAGGCCGTCACCCAGCAGGGTCCTGTGCAGTCCGGGATCCTTGATATAGTTTTTCCCCACGGTGGAGGAAATGGCGGATATATCGCCGATATGCTCTACGATAGTAGCAAGCGCAATAGGCATGATAGTAATGACGCTGGTAAGCAGCAGCGAGGTATCCGTATTCTTAAAGATTGCAAATACGGTACTATCCCAGTGGATAGGCAGACCGATCCAAGCTGCCTCCCCCACACTGGAAAAATCCACTCTCTGCAGAATAACCGCCAGCAGATAAGAACCGATGACACCTACGATGATCGGCACGATCTTTAACATTCCCCTGCCCCAGATGTTGCAGACTATGATCAGCACAATAGCTACGAGTGCAATAAGCCAGTCGGAAGAGCAGCTGTCAATGGCTGATTGAGAAAGAGTAAGACCGATGGCAATGATAATGGGTCCGGTGACGACGGGGGGAAAGAATTTCATTACCCTGCCGGTGCCAAAGAGCTTGATCAGAAGAGCCAGTACCAGATACAACAGACCTGCGCAGGCCACGCCGAAGCAGGCATAAGGCAGAAGTCCGTGTTCGCCATTTGGCGCAATGGCGAAATAACCGCCCAGAAATGCGAAGGAAGATCCCAGGAACGCGGGTACCTTTCTCTTCGTCAATAGGTGGAACAGCAGTGTGCCGACTCCCGCAAAAAACAGTGTAGTGGAAACATCCAAACCTGTCAGAATGGGAACCAGGATCGTAGAACCGAACATTGCAAACATATGCTGCAAGCCCAGTATGGCAACCTTAGGGGCACCAAGGGTTTTGGCATCGTAGATGCCGCTCTCGCCGAGAGTTGATTTCTTCTTGCTCATGAACTCATCCTCCTGTGATCTTCTCTGTAATGTTTACTTTTTCTCGCACAATGAGGCCGTATGACCGGCCTCATTGCACTTTCTTTTCTATGATAATCTCTCACCTGACATACGTCAAGAAAAATTTATCTGAACAGCATTCTCTTTCAGATAGTCCTTCCAAATCTGAATATACTTCGCTTTCAGATGAACCCCGTCAAAGGTGTAGGAATCCACCAGTCCTCCTGTCTCGTCACAGATGAGCGGATTCACGTCCAGATAAAAAATGCTCCTGTTGTCCGCCAGCTTCTCCAGTTCCAGATTGCGCGCCTCAATCCCTTCATTGTTGATATAATCCCCCTGATCAGAACGCTCAGTGGTCACCTTGATAATACCCTGAATATAGATGATCGCATCAGGCTGAAGCTCCTGCAGATGCTCCACCACTTCCCTGTATTTTTCCGTAAAGGTCTCCACTGTACCGACCCCCATCTCGTTGATGCCGATCATCAGGTAAATTTTTGCAAAAGAGTTTTCCTGCAGTGCATCCTCGATGGTAATCTTCTTTTTCTGTCCCGGTACCTCCACAATGGCCGCGTCAAATATCTTGTACACCGTGAGACCGGTGGAAGCGTAAAAAGTGGAAATCTCCTCCAGTCCACCATACTCGCACATCCCTACAGTTCTGGAATCCCCAATGAACACGGCATCGGAAAAATACTCATCCTCCACCGTCACAAACACAGGTTCCACCGGCGCATCCGGTTCTGTCGGTACGACCGGGTCCAGCGGTGCGCCCGGTTCTGTCGGTGCGGCCGGTTCTGTCGGCCGTGTTACCGGCTGTTCCGCCGTTCCGTCTCCGGCATTGACCACATCCTGCCCCTGCCCGTTTTCGGTGTCTGCCATGTTTTGTCCCTGTCCGTCATCAGCAGTATCGGACGTTGCAGAAGTCAGGTTCCCAATGCCATCCGCAATGTTCCCTGTGCCGGATTCCGCCGCATCCTGCCCCGACTGATCCTCCTGCCCCGGCCCGGAATCATCTGCGTTTTTTTTCTGATTCTCCTGCTCCACATCCCCCAGACAGAACTCCTTCACCTGCTCGATGACCTGAGCGTAGACCTTCCACTGATCCACCGTACTTAAATAGACAATCCCCACCGTCACAAGCAATATCAAATAATAGCTATTTTTTAACCATTTCACTTTATCTCTCGTCTCTCCTAAAACAACCTGAAATACATGAAGGGATTGTTACCCTCCACCTGAAGCCGCCACACGCACAGCCAGAAAAGCGCCACCAAAATAAGGGTGCCCGCCACGCTGTCCTTCCATTTGCGGAACAGCCTTTGCAGTACAGGCGTACACGCAAGAACGCCGATGCCGAACAGATACCAGTACGTCTGCAGGGCTCGTATCCAGTCTCTTGCGCTGACCCTGATGCCCTCCGTCACACCAAACATTCTGCCCAGATAGATATGGAGCTGGGATATATCCGTCACCGCAAAACAGATCCATGTCACAGGAATAACTGCCCACAGATACAGATGAGGAATCGCTCTTAAAGGGCCTCTCAATATTCTGCCTGCTCCCAGTGCTTCCAGCTGCCTTTCAAACACGATCAGCAGCCACAGCAGCATCCCCCAGATAAGAAAATTCTCCGTACTGCCATGCCAGATTGCCGTCAGCCCCCATACCGCCAGCAAATTAAGCACTGTCCGTAATTCACCCTTTCGGTTGCCGCCCAAAGGGATGTAAATATACCTGCAAAACCATCTGCCCAGCGTAATATGCCATCTGCGGTAAAACTCTCTTACAGAGCCCGACATATATGGTGTTCTGAAATTCTCCGGCAGTTCAAAGCCCAGCATCCTGCCCAATCCCACTGCCATGAGAGAGTAGCCGTAAAAGTCAAAATAAATCTTCATTGAGTAGGCTGCAGCCGCCAGCCAGGCCAGAGGTGTGGATATGCTCTCAAAGCCCGTCACCTGCACCTCCCGCCACAGAAGCCCCAGCCGGTCTGCCAGAAGAACCTTTGACGCCAGCCCCAGGGTAAATACTTTTAATCCTTCCTGCAGCTTCCGTGCATTGAACTCCCGTTTATAAAGATGCTCCCGCACCTCTCCGTAGCTGACGATGGGACCTGATACCAACTGCGGGAACATGGTGACATAGGTGGCAAAGCAGACAAAAGATGTCTCCTTTCTCTGCTCTCCATTATATACATCAATCAAGTAAGAGAGAATCTGAAATGTATAAAAGCTGATGCCAAGAGGAAGTGCGTTCTCGTCGAACACCACCTTGCAGACTGCCAGCACTCCTATATTGATCACAACCGCTGTGATAAAAACTCTTTTACGTTTTCTGTCATATTTTATTTTCTTTTTCTTATTCTGCTTCCCCTTCTGTCTCGGCATCTGCTCCAGGCGCAGTCCCGTAAAATAATTTGCCAGCACGGAAACCATGAGCAGCACCAGATATTTTGGCTCTCCGAAAGTGTAAAAAATAAGGCTTCCTGCGAGAAGCACCACATTTTTTATCTTATCGGGAGACAGCCAATAGAAAATCAAAAAAACAGGCAGAAATAGAAGCAGGAATTCTATACTGCTGAATATCAAAGTCCATCACATCTTTCGTCGAATCTATCGTTATGCGTTACACCGCTTGCTTATTTGTTGTGCTAACTATATAATAACCATAAAGCAAGCTTCTGACAACTTAAGAAATCTTAATTTTAATGTAACAGTTCAGCCATGAAATAAAAGGCGAGCCGCAAAGCGGCGACAGATGCGAAGCGGATGCTTTTATGAATGTGAGGGGCTGAACTGTTGCCAAGTTGTTACAAAAAAGTGGCAATTATGTAAAAAAGAGAGGTATCCACATGAAAGAACAGTTATACACCATTCCCTTAAACGACGCCATAGACGCCAATGACGAGTGCCCTTTCTGCTTTATAGAACGGAGCATTGAACGCGACCTGCTGGATTTTGTACTGGGCAGCAGTGCGTCCTACATGGAAGCAGACATTCGTGATATGACGGACAAAGCCGGATTCTGTCGTCCTCATTTCCAGAAAATGTTCGACTACGGCAACACTCTTGGCAATGCCTGGATCTTAAAGACACACTACCAGCGGATGCTCGGAGAGATGAAGAAGGAATTTAAAGGCTTTAAACCGGGAAAAAGCTCTCTGATGGGGAAACTCGGAAAACGCACGGAAAGCAGCAATGTCATCGGTGCCTGGGTTCGTGAAAAAGAAGCCTCCTGCTACATCTGCAGCCAGTATAATGATACTTATCAGCGCTATATGGATACCTTCTTCTATCTGTGGAAGCAGGATTCGGATTTCCGTGAAAAAGTAAAGAAGGGCAAGGGTTTCTGCCTGTCTCATTTCGGTGACCTCTGTGAAGCTTCTGATACTAAACTGAATGACAGAGAAAAGGAAGAATTCTATGGCTGCTTGTTCCCTCTTATGGAAAAGAACATGGAGCGCCTTGCCGAGGATGTGTCATGGATGGTGGAAAAATTTGACTATCGCAACAAAGATGCAGACTGGAAGACCTCAAAGGATGCTATCCAGCGCGGCATGCAGAAACTGAAAGGCGGCTACCCGGCTGATGGACCGTACCGTCCTGCCAAGTAAAAAAGTGCCGCAAGCGGCACTTTGGTTACGATAAGATTTCCTGTAAGGCCTCAGACAGCGTACACCAGCTTCTTCATCATATCCAGATAGTCACACAGCTCCCTGTACAGCATTTCCGGCTGGAAAGAAGAGTCCTGGAATCTTTCTGTCATCAGCCCCTTGATGGTAAAGTCCAGCATCTTGCGAAGCTTCTCCCCATCCACACTCCCGGGCAGGCTGCTGTAGTCTATCTGGCTGTTGATGGACCGATATACCTCCTCCAGAGCACCTCTCTTTCCCTCAATTGCCAGAATGGCCTCACTGACGTCCTCAGTCATACAGCGGTTCAAAAATTGCTGCATATATGGATATCCGCGCATGGCATGCATGCGGGCACACTCCATCTGCTTCATGATCTCAAACAGATCCGACTCTCCTGAATCCACAGTGGAGCGAAGCTCCAGGGTCATATATCTCACGCTGTAATCATAGATAAAATTATATACGCCGATCTTATTTTCAAAATAATGGAACAGAAGCCCCTTGCTGATAGACGCTTCCCTGACAATGTCATCCGTACTGGCATGACGATACCCCTGAAGTGCAAACACCTTCAGGGACGCGTTGATCATTCTGTCCTGCTTCTCTTTTTTTAAGTCAAAAAACTTGCCATTCATAAAATTACTCCCGTTCCAATGAATATAATCATATCATAAATCTTCTTCAATAGAAACCGAAAACCATAAAATTTTCCTAAATTTATACAGATTCCCTTTTCATTTCAGCAAAATAGTATTAATATGGAAATATCTTAATTGGAACCGAAAGGAGTAACTTATGGCAAAAAAATTTGGAAAATTTCTGCTTTTCACTGCGGCAGTGGGCACCGCTGCAGCTGCAGTTCACTATTATCTGCAGAAAAAGGGCGCTGAGCATACTGAATCCGAGGATGAGGATTATGATGATTTCAGCGAAGATTCCCCTAACTATGTACCGCTGACACCTGATGCAAAGGCTGAGACAACTGAGTCTGCAGACGGGCAGACAGCACCGAAGAAAGACGGCTTCACCCCCCTGAAGGACTCAGTGGAAAATGCCTCCGAAAAGACTGATGATGCCATTGAAAATGTAGAAGAGTTCTTCGACGAGGAAGATGACGCTGACGAAGAGCCCGCTATCAGCGATAATTAATTCCGCACTGCAAAAAGGAGTATCGTAATGCAGCTGAGTTTCGGCTGCAGATCGATACTCCTTTTTTATAGCCAGACCTCTTTCAGCCGTCTGACTCCCTCCTGTATCTGCTCAGTCTTAAGGGCACCAAACCCCAGCAGAACGGTGGCGGATTCCGTTTGTGTTCTCCGCTCCTGCCTGTGCATTGATGTTTCAGCCATGCTCTCGGAAAGCCCATACACCCTCACACCCACATCCGCAGCGCTCATAACCAGCCGTTCCTCGGTAATATCTTCCCTGGCCTTCAAGAGAAGATGCAGTCCTGCATTTTCTCCTGTCACGGCAAATTTCTTTCTGAAGGGCCGCAGTTCCTCCAAAAGAAGTTCATGCTTCGCCCTGTATATCTTCCGCATACGATTTAAATGCCGCTCAAAATAACCGTCCCTGATAAACTCATTCAAAATGCTCTGATCGATCCTGGACACAGTGCAGGAATAAAAAAACAACTCCCGCAGATATTTCTCCAGCAGGATTTCCGGCAGCACCATAAAACTGATTCGAATTGCCGGTGCGATTGCCTTGGAAAAACTGCCGATATAGATCACCCTGCCATGCTCATCTGTAGCCTGCAGAGCCGGTATCGGTTTCCCGTGATAGCGGAACTCACTGTCATAGTCATCCTCTATGATATATCTGTCCGCACCTTTATCCGCCCACTTCAGCAGTTCAAGCCGCCTGCCGATAGGCATGACCGTTCCCGACGGGAACTGGTGGGATGGCATGCAGTAAACTGCGCTGACATTTTCTTTCTCCAGCTGTCCCACCTTCATGCCGTTTTCATCCGCGTCCACAGTCACCACATGATAAGAAAAGGACTTTAATATGCGCCAGGAACGCAGATAAGTGGGATTTTCCATAGCGATACGCACCTGCCCCCCCAGCAGTTTTTCCAAAAGAAGCAGAAGGTAATCATTTCCTGCCCCCACCACAATCTGCTCAGGACGGCAGTTCACTCCACGTGAAGAGTGGATGTAGCGGCTGATGGTCAGCCGAAGCTCGTAATCCCCCTGGGGCTCCCCCCTGGAAAACAGATCACTGTTGGCATCTGTGAGAATATTCTTTGTTATCTTCTTCCAAACGCCGAAGGGAAACCCCGACATATCGATGTCATGGGGAGAA
Source organism: Acetatifactor sp. (assembly GCA_029050705.1). Taxonomy (GTDB): domain Bacteria; phylum Bacillota; class Clostridia; order Lachnospirales; family Lachnospiraceae; genus Acetatifactor. The sequence continues at coordinate 6,394 of JAIDME010000021.1, read as the reverse complement.
AAATCACATATCAAGGACGGACTGTGGCTGCCCTGTACCGGCGCAGGCACTTCTCCACCGCCTTGTTCCCGCCCGCTTTTCTTTCCGTCTGCCATACCAACATTATGAATGCTCAGGACATTATCAATGTCCGGAACATCTTTTTTGTCCGGGACATTGATAATGTCCCTGGTGTCCTCCAGCTGTATCAGTTCCTCCATGGGACAGACAAAATACCCCTTGCAGGGCTTTGCCTCGATATATCCTTCATCCAGCAGCTGTCCGTAAGCGTAATCCACCGTGCTCCTGGCCACCTGCAGATATTCCGCCAGAGAACGTGTGGAGGGAAGCCTCTCTCCCGCGAGAAGCTTCCCATCCCTGATTTCTTTCTTAATATGTTCATATATCTGCTCATAGAGACGGATGCCGCCTGCCTGTAAGCGAATTGTCATCTCATACATAGTTTCATCGCCCGGCCTTTTTCATATCCTCTATAATCTGCTCTTTCAAATCCCTTGCTTTTTCCTTAAAGCGGGCATTTGCCATGGGAGAAGCAAGGATAGAAGACACCAGTCGGCTTGCCACGTCATACTTTTTGAATCTTGCGGCCAGCACAGCCAGCAGATAATCTATGGTCATCTCGTCCATGCCGCACATAGGAAATCCTTCGGACTGCCTTGCCTCCACAAATCCCTTGTACGCATTCTGCAGATATTCATCCTCCTGGCTCCGCAGCTCCTCTATCTTCTTCGCATCACCGCCGCTCTCCTGAAGGCTTTCCCTCCAGCCCCGCACCAGCCATCCGCTCTTTAAGCAGATATATGCCTTCTCGCTGGCCTTAGCCTTCTTTACCACGGCACAGACGAGAGACAGCCTGTATCGCTCATAGGCCTGTTCATAACTGTAGACCTCATCCTCGTACTTTTTCACTTGAACACTGCCACTGATTTTTTCCTTGATCAGCTTTGCCTGCGCACTGCCGCTGCCGATGGCAGTGAAATATCTGCTCAGAGCCGCATATCCGCAGGAAGGACAAAGCAGCACATCATATTTCACAGAATCGATGCCCTCATGCCTTGCCCGCAGGTCCAGATCCGTCCCCAGCAGTTTGGCTTTTCCCGACTTCATGATCTTTGCCGAAAACTCCTCACCACAGACCGGACAGGTAAAATTCTTTTCATAAATCAGATCCTTTTCTTCTACTTTCGGAGGCGCTGCAGCTGCAGCCTTTTTTTTGCTTTCCTTCTCTTCCTCCTCATAAATATCCAGTCCTTCCAATCCGCCAAGACCCAAATCCCCTAATCCCGATAAAATACCCATGCCAAATCTCCTCACCTTTCATTTCTTTCCATTAATTCTCATCCTTTTTCGGCAGCACAAACGAACTCTTTAAGGAAACTATCCTGTTAAACACAAGGCACTCCGGCTTAGAATCCTTCGCGTCCACACAGAAAAAGCCCTGTCTGACAAACTGAAACCTGTCATACGCCAAAGCCCCCTCAAACGCAGGCTCAAGGAAACAATGCTGCACTGTCAGCGAAGCAGGATTGAGATACAGTTCCCCGTCCTCATTGTAAATGGAGCCCTTCTCATCCGCAACAGCCTCATCAATCAGATTCTCGTACAGACGTGCCTCTGCAGGAATGGCTGTTTTTGCTGCTACCCAGTGAATAGTTCCCTTCACTTTCCTGCCATCCGGGCTGTTACCGCCTCTGGATGCCGGGTCATAGGTGCAGTGAACCTCTGTGACGTTGCCGGACTCATCCTTGACGCAGCCCGTACAGGTGACAAAGTAGGCATTCATAAGGCGAACCTCGTTACCCGGGAACATACGGAAGTATTTTTTCGGAGGCACTTCCATAAAATCCTCCCTCTCAATATAAAGTTCTCTTCCAAACGGAATCTCTCTTGTGCCCAGCGCCTCATTTTCAGGATTGTTGACCCCCGGCAGCAGCTCCGTCTGCTCTTCAGGATAATTATCAATGATCAGTTTTACAGGATCCAGCACCGCCATATAGCGGGGCGCCTTTGCTTTCAGATCCTCGCGGATACAGTATTCCAGCGCTGCATAGTCCGCAACGGAATTTGCCTTTGCCACGCCGCACATCTCCACGAACATTTTGATGGACTCGGGTGTAAAGCCTCTCCGTCTGAGGGCCGCAATGGATACCAGCCTGGGATCGTCCCATCCATCCACTGTTCCGGTCTGCACCAGCTTCTTGATATATCTTTTTCCTGTTACCACATTTTTCAGATACAGCTTTGCAAACTCAATCTGCCTGGGCGGCTGAGGGTACTCAAGTTCCCGCACTACCCAGTCGTAAAGGGGTCTGTGATCTTCAAACTCCATGGTACAGATAGAATGGGTAATCCCCTCTATGGCATCCTCTATAGGATGCGCAAAATCATACATCGGGTAGATGCACCAGGCATCTCCCGTATTGTGATGGTTCATGTGTGCCACTCTATATATGACCGGATCCCGCATATTTATATTGGGAGATGCCATGTCAATACGGGCCCTGAGAACCTTTTCGCCATCGGCATACTTCCCCGCCTTCATGTCCTCAAACATCTGCAGATTTTCCTCCACAGAGCGCTCTCTGGAGGGATCCTCTTTTCCGGGCTCCGTAAAAGTCCCTCTGTATTCCTTAATCTGTTCTGCGGACAGATCTGACACATATGCCCTGCCTTTCCTGATAAGCTTCACCGCCGCCTCGTACATCTGTCCGAAATAGTCGGAGGCAAAAAACAATCTGTCTTCCCAGTCGGCTCCCAGCCATTGAATATCCGCTTTAATAGACTCAACAAACTCGATATCTTCCTTGGTAGGATTGGTATCATCAAAGCGCATGTTGAATTTTCCGTTATATTTCTGCGCCAGGCCATAGTTCAAAAGAATGCTCTTGGCATGCCCGATGTGCAGGTATCCGTTTGGCTCCGGCGGAAAACGTGTATGCACGGATGTATAGACACCCTCCGCCAGATCCTTATCAATCAATGTCTCAATAAAATTTCTGGATTCCGTCTCACTCATATGGTCTTTTCCTGTCTTTCCCTGTCCGAAATTTTTACACCTGTGCGGTTGCGATCCACAGGTTGAAATTATTCAGAAATCATCTCCTCCGATTCCGAATAGTTACATGATAGCACATATCCACGGGCATTATCAAGTAGTTCTTCTACGGTATAAACGGGAATTCCATATTGGTTTCCGCTGATGTCCTTCACAATGATCCGGTTCTGTCCGCAATCCACCGTGACAAAATTCTCAATCACCGCCAAAAGCTCCAGGTCGGGGCTCAGCATATAGCCATCTATTCCCCCACCCAAAAATCGGTTTCCTCTCTCATCCACCCCAAGCTCATACCGGATATACGAGGAATGCAGATCCAACTCTGACTTAAGCTCAAAGGTAGCCGCATCATAGATTCTCAGCGTGCCATCATTATAGCAGACGCAGACCAGCGTTCCGTCCCCGCTGTAAAAAACGCTGTCTGCCCGCGTCGGCACAGCCAGACCGTTTTCCTCTGCGAAATCCACCGCCTGAGACATATCAAGGTATTCTCCGGCAGTTTCTTCCACCGGTGTTTCCAGCACTTCATACTCCGGATTCCCCGAATAAGTGTACAGGGTCACTTTGTTATCCTGATAGGGCAGCACCAGATATCCGCCGGCACAGGCCTGAAATTCCCTCACATTCTGTGAATGGCTCTGAAAGCGTCCTTCCGACACATAATCTGTGAACTTCTCCGCCAATATAGTGTGATATTCCCCACTTCTGGTATATACAATATAGAGATCCCCTATTTCCCCGCCGGAACGGACAACACCTCCTGCCGTATTGCTTCCCAGAGAGAATCTGACATACTCCTGTCCATCCTCCATGCCTACAAGCCACGCATCATAGGAAGTTATCACCAGAAACCTGTCAGCCCCCTCTCTGTCAGGCTTAAAAATCTCCTCTCCGCTGCAGTCAGTAAATGTCTTTGTCCAGAGGATTTCTCCCGTATCCGTATCGTACGCCGTAAGTTCTGTCTCCGCATAGTTAAAATCGCTTGAGCTAAAATAATTGCACAGCACATATGCCCTGTTTCCTGCATAACTGACCGCACTCAGCCTGCCGCTTCCGGCCTCAGACTTACTGATATTCCCCGACTTCGCATTCCAGAACACAATTCTTCTGGAATCAGGGGAATCGCCTTCCTCCTCAACATACTCCTGAAATGTAATGATTTCCCTGGTTTCATCTATAAATAAACTGCCATATATTCCGCCGACCTTCTCTGTGGGGTAATTTCCCAGATATTCAAGGGTATCCGCCCGATACAGCCGTACTTCCTGGCTGCATTCCACTGCGAACAGATTTCCGGATGCCGCCATACTCCAGGGAAAAACCTTTTCCGGAAATTCCTCTTCCCGTTCCTCCCTCCAGTTATAGATGACGAGCTCGCCCGAGTCATTCATATAGGCGAATCTGTCATTGTCCAGAAATATGTATCCACCCGTGTCCAGGCGAATATTCCTACAGTTTTCTCTCACCGTAAGCCTGCTGCCTGTAGCAATATCCCACAGAATCAATGTATTAGTATCATCACAGGTGAGCAGCCTCTCCCTGTCAGGAGAGAGCACCATGCTCCGAATGATCCCTTCCGTCTCCATCTGATGCCTTGGCTTGATATAGCTCCCGCTGTCATATATATGCATACTTTCTGTCAGGGCATACTCCCCCAGGGCAGTATAGGGCAGTTCCAGCCCATCGTATTCCGTCAAAGACTGGATTGCCATCTGAATGGCCCCTATCCTGTCGCCCTGCTCCAAAAGACGCAGGGATTCCTCCGCCAGATTCAAAGCCTGCTCCTTAAGCAGGGATTCATTCTGCTGTCGGATCTCGTCCGACTGCTCCTGCAGGAGCGCTGCCTGTTCCTCCAATTGCCCCTTCTGCTCTTCCAGCCGTTCTTTCTGTTCCTCCAGCTGCCTGTTCTGATTCCGTATTCGAAGAGCCATGGCCGTGCTGAATGTGCCAAAGCAGAGGAAAACAGCGGCGACAGCCAGAGAGGCTCTCAAAATCCTCTTCATTCTTCTCTCTCTGTGCCGCTGCTTCAGGTCATCATAATTCAGGGAAAACATAGGGGCCAGAAGCCTGAGCTTCTCTGTCCTTAAAGCTTTAAGCATCTCCCGCCTGTTCACGCCCCGGATATCAGCCGCCAACGGTTCCACTGCCCGGCGGACTGTGCTCACGCTGCCATCCGGTTCTGTGACAGTCTCCTCCGCATACAGCAGTTCCTCGGGAAAGGATTCCTCCGGCTCCCCCTCTATCAGTACGGCCAGCACCTTTTCCCTCCCGTGCATACGGATAAATGTCTCAATCTCCTTGCGGCACCAGAGGGATTCCCGGAGCCTGGGAGAGCAGATGACGATCAGATACTCCGACTCCGCCAGCGCCTTCATGATAGGATCCTCAAGATTGTTAGTCAGCGGAAGCTCATCTTTGTCACGAAATACCCTTTCAATCCTTGTGCGCTCCCCTGTCTTTTTGGAAAGTTTTCCCGGCAGGCGAAAAGCCTCCATTTGGCGATGGAGGTTTTCTGCGGCAAATTTGTCCGGTTCCGTATGTCGATAGCTGATAAAGGCATCATATCTGTACTTCATCGTAACTCCTTGCAAAAATATCCTTCTCTACTACATAAACGTCGTGGAGGTCATTACAGCGGACAGCCAGGTAATCTCCCGGCCGGCCCGACATATATTTTCCTTTATCCCATGCCGTAAATACTTTCACACCCTTTTCCAGCGGTCTGGCGTGAATATGTACTTCTCCTGTGGGAATACACCCGTGGGCATAATCTGTCAGCAGCATATCCTGCCCGCTGATCCTGTTCTTGATGACAGGAACATACTCTGTGTCATGAATGTACTCGCTTCTGCTGTGGGTCTCGTCCAGCACTCTGTAAGCCTTCTCAAATTTCTCCCTGCGGTTTGGATAGACCTCTCCCTTAATGCCTATCATGATATAAAGATCCTCCTCCACCGTCAGATCAATGTCTCCCTCCAGAGTGCGGATCGTGATGGGTGTTCCCACGGGAAGCACTTCAGCTGCCCTGACATACGCCACGGGAATCTTGCGCTTTACATACTTTTTCATAGTACTCAGATCCGCCTCGTAATCCTCGGCGTAAATGAGTTCAAAACTATCAAAATACTGGGTCATCCGATTGTTAAAATACCCTTCTGTGTGCAGAGTGGGATAATGCTCCTCATAAAGTTTCAGGCTTATAAACCCGCCAGCCTTCTCATAATGACCGCCGCCGGAGCCGATTCCCTCCGCCAGAAAAGCCGCAAGCTCGCTGGCATTGACCTCCCGGATGCAGCTTCTGACAGAAAACTTGTACCCGTCATTCACCTCGTTAAATAC
>JAIDME010000209.1 GCA_029050705.1 Acetatifactor sp. | reverse complement strand
CGAATCCATATAATCAGCAGCTATTAAATCCTTAAGGTATGAATATGTCGTCTCATCTGTATCATTCTTATGTGCTTTCACATAAGCATATTTTGCTTCGTTAATTTTTATTTTGCTTTCCTTATAATTTTCGAGATTATTCAGTATATTTACTGCTTTCTTATAATCCTTATTTTTTATCAGGTTCAATGCATTATTGTACTTTGAGTCTGTCCATAAAGTATCTGCATCCTCATAACCCGCAGCCTTTGCAAAATATACATTTGCCTCCTCGTATTCCTTAGACTCATAGCACTCTTTCGCATATAGGTATGATGCTTCAATAAACTTGGTTGCACTTTCTTTATAGCCTTTCAATTTTGAGGAGCCAAAAGCGTCACTTGCTGCTTTATATTCTTTCTTGTCCATGCAATCACATGCATACATATATTGAGATTCTTTGGCCTTCTCGCCGCTTCCCTGATAACTTTCAGATAATGAACTATAGCATGTATATGCCGTTTCATAATCCTTTGCTTCGAATGCTTTCTCAGCCATCATGAATTTTGATTCATCTGCCCGGTCCTTAGAATCATCATAATTCCTTAGTTTTGTGAACAAATCAAATGCTTTTGAATAATCTTCCTTCTCGAAGCAGGCTTTAGCATAGGCATATTCTGTTTTTTTAATCCATGCCTTTGAATCCGAATATTCCCCAAGATCAGTAAATATTTCTATTGCTGCATCAAAATCATTTTCATTATACTTACCTATACCGGCAAGATAAGAAGCTTCATTTCTGCAATAAACAGCCTTAGTTGTACTATCCTGATATTCCGGAATTCGTTCAAATTCAGCGGCTGCCTCATTGTATTGCTTTTGTCCGATCAAATATTCGCCTTTAGCATACACTGTTTCTATAGCCTTGCTTGAACTGTCTTTATAATCACCTAATGCCACATAGGTATCGTATGCCGAATCAAAATTGCACTTTTTAACATTTAAATCAGCAACTGAATATCTGATAAAAGGTATCAAATGCCAGCCCGTTCCATACACGGTCGCAGCTAAAAGAATCGCGCCGGCAATTGAACAGATAATACGTTTTACGATTTTACGTTTTCTCGCTTTCCTCGCCTCAGCAGCTTCTCTATCCTGACGTTCTTTTTCCTCCTGGGCTTTTCTAAGTCGCTCTTCAGCCTCACGCTGTCTTTCTTCCCGTTCTTTTTGTTCTGCTTCCGCTTTAACTCTCTTCTCCTCAAGATACCTGTCTGAGTTAATCCTAATCTGTTCTGAATTTAATAATGATAAAAGCTGCTTTTTTTCAGCTTTGCATCTATAGCAGTTTTCAGAACCACTATCATTGATTGCTCCGCAGGAACATCTCCAAATCTTCTCACCTTCACAAGGAACATATTTTGAACTATCAGAAGTTTCACGTATGTACTCCGCAGCCATGTCACCATCGCCAAAATAGTCACTTAACGATTGCTGTAAAGGAATGGTTGTAAAAGATTCCTTACAATCAACCATACTCCTGTCTTCAAAAAGTATCTTTTTTATCACAACCTCAACACCTCTGGTGTTTTTATCAGGTAATGGTATAGGAGTCGTTTGTCCAAAAACGGCATCTCTCTTCGTTTTTAGATCAAGCAGTTGAAAGCCCTCCATACCTTGAACAGGATTTCCCCATGCATCTACCGCATTAACATCCAGCAAAAGTGCTTTAATCGGATTATCAGTTAAGCTTCTAAAGCTGCACCTGGCAAAAATACTGTCATCATTGTGATCCTTGATCAATGTGACCTTTTCAATCAGAATCTCAGATTCGTCCTGTAGTTTTCCTTCCGAAAACTCTGATAGTGTTTCAAACCTCAAGCCATCCGATTTAGGTTTTGGACTTTCCTGTAACACTGTAGTCGTACTTACATTTCCTGTGTCATTACTCTGCCCTTGAGATCCCGTTTTGACCTTGTCCTGATTAATAATGGTGTCAATGAAGCCCGTACAGCCAAAAGTCGCACAGCCCTTGTTCGCTTGCCAGCAAGACAAGTGATGTGGCATATCACAAGTATTACAAAAAACTACAACATCATCTTTTTGTAAAGGAGTTTTACAATACGGACATGATTTTCCGATATAGATTCGCTCCATAAACTTCCCCCCTCAGCTTTAGTTCATTATTCCAAACATAATTTACATTAGTATACCCCCAAGTCGTAACAATATCAATGCCTTACTATTCCCAGCTCGCTTTCTTAGCTTTTAATCATCAAAATAAGATTGCCGCCGCCATTTTAAGTTATCTTCCATCGCACTGTCAAGCTGCATCACGATTTCGCTGAAATACCTTTCCGGCACACACTTAAGCAGGCAGGCATCCTCATCATCAGGTGTTTCATCGCCCTCTATCTTAAAGAACTTTGCATCATATATTGTAGCGTTCCCATTCTGATAATGGAATTTAAATTCCAGATCTACCCGCATTGAAAGCTCGTCGTTCTCCTTACTGTAAATATACTCCCCATAATCCTCGTACCAGGTGTTGCGCCAGCCAAGCTTTGCAAGCCGCTTTATGAAAATATCATAATCCACTTTCCATCCGTCAAATCTGTCCAGTTTCTTTTGGTTGGCCTCCTCTTCCTCCATACAATAAATCGGCCTGTCTAACTGTAAAATCGGCTGAATGATCTCATAATCTTCAAGCTGGTCACTCCATGCCCTCCACGTTTCATCCGGCAATTCCAGAGGATGTACGATTTTTATCACCTTTTGGGAAATGTTCTCCTTCCAGGAATCCTCATCCATGGGATGAATCTCTTCTCCGTCTTCCGTATTGAAGGAGCCGTCCTCCATATAGCGGAAACTGGACACAAGCTTCCCATCCTCATAAATCCCCCATATAAGCCCAATGGCAAACGGATGCATGATGGGGTTTTTCACAAATAAATCCTCCCATGCCTCCATGCTCCATTCCCGCCCATCGGACAATGCCGTCTCCAGACGTATCTTCTGGGATGAAGCAGCTTCCTTTATCTGCTTTTTCAACAGCTTAAATTCCTCATACGCAGCGGCAGCCTTCTCCCCATCATCCTGTTTTCCCGGTGCGGGCAGCTTTTTCAGCTTCTGCCCCGTCTCGTCAAATACCTCCGTTTCAAAAGCGGTGGTTATAGTCACATAGAATTTACGCTTTCCATAATCAAACCAACGTCTCATCTTATCATCAAAACCAAAATCCGGCACAGTCTTGTCCAACAATCCCTCCCTGGTAGTTCCAAGCCGGGCCGCAACCGCTTTTAACGTCTTTTCCGCGGCATCCCTTGTCCCTTTGACCTTGTACTTCTTTCGCGCGATGCCGTCCTCAAACAAAAGCGCATAGGGCCGCATGCCAAATACCAGCGCCTGTATTGCCTCCACCGCAACCGTTTTGCTGTCCGCCGCCCATTCCGGCAATTTCTGGCAGATTCTTTCCGTTGTCTCGGCATTGCCGTGCAGCGCTGCCGCATAGAGCACCCACCGCTTCCTTGTATCCGAGCCCCCGGCAATCCATCTTTCCAGAAGTTCTCCTGCATATGTGGCAAATTCTTCTTCATTCAAAGCCTGCGCCAACGACGCTGCAATAGAGTTGACAAATAAAGGGCTGCCGCTTTTCAACACTTTTTTGCCCGTCTCCGGGTCGTCCTCCGGCACCATGACATCTTTCAGCGACATGGCCCCATAGGCAAGAAGAATGGCCTGCAGATATTCTTCATCCGCCTCTTCTCCGGTTTTGTTATGTACCTTGGGGAAGGGAGTCTCATATGCCCGGGCAAGGAGACGCTTTTTGTTCCCCTTATGCAGCTCCTTTACGATATCGATATCCGGCACAGGTTTCCTGGCCTCTTTCGCCGCTTCCTTGTCCTCCTTCGCCTGTTTTTTGTCCTCTTTCGCCGGCTCCTGTATATCCATGGGGATTACACCGGCAAGCAGGGTTCTGATTTTCGTGCTGGTCTCCTTTTCCAGTGCTTCTTTTAAGACCGGCACATACTTTTCACCGGATTGCTTTCCGGCCCATTTTGCCAGCACTTTGATGGCAACCTCCCGCTCCGTCACTTTCTGGGAGGCAAGCATTTCCCTGACATTTTTCTCATAACCTTTAGCCTTACCCAGAATATCCACCAGGTCTTCCCTGACCTCTTTTGACTTATCCTGTGAAAAGCTGAAAATAATGTCTGCAGGCTGTTTTTTATTCCTTGCAAGAACC
>JAIDME010000208.1 GCA_029050705.1 Acetatifactor sp. | reverse complement strand
GGATTATATCCTACGGTCAGTCAGAAAGGCAGTTATTACAGCATAAAAAGTATGGTAGATTTTATCGCTTATGCAGATGGAAAACATGATCTGCTGGAGATCAGCGAAACGATCGGCGTGGCAGTGAAAGATTTGATTCCCATAATTGAAAAACTGTGGCAAAATGAATTGTTGGAGATCACTGACAGCAATATGGGAGTATAAAAATGAAACTTAGCATTATAGTACCTGTTTATAATATGGTTGCAGATGGAAAGTTGGACTTTTGTATGCAATCCCTGTTAAATCAGACAATAGAAGATTATGAAATCATAGCTGTTGATGATAAATCTACAGATTCCTCTTTGTCGGTACTGGAAGCCTGGAGAGAGCAATTTCCGGAGAAGATAAAAGTGATTGCATCACCGGAAAACAGAAGGCAGGGTGGAGCAAAAAATCTTGGCCTTGCGGCGGCAGCCGGTACGTGGATTGGTTTTATGGACAGCGACGATTGGGCGGCACCGGATATGTACGAAAAGTTATTAAATAAGGCGGAGCAGACAGGAGCCGATATTGTGGGCTGCGATTATACGCTGGTGCATGAGAAGACGATGAATCAGGGTAAATATTGCCGCAACAACTATTTGGAACAGACCGGTGTATTGGATACTGATAAACATAAAAAAATGATACTGGATCCCGGAAGCATGGTGATAAAAATATATCATAGGGATATTTTTTTTAAGAATGAGATTCGGTTTCCGGAGCACATATTTTATGAAGATAATGCGATAGCGGCAATTACCATGCTATGTGCCGGAAAATTTGAGAAAGTTGAAGAGGCGCTGTATTATTATTTTCAGCATTCGGCATCAACGGTTCATGTTATCAGCGAAGAACGCTGCCGCGACAGAATGAAGGCTTCAGAGATTTTTATGGAAGAATGCCGAAAAAGAGGATTTTATGAAAAGTACAAGGAGGAAATAGATTACAAATTTTTTGAACTCTTTTACAAGAATACATTGTTTTCTTATATGCAGGGGTGCAAAAAGAAGAAGCTTTCTTTTGTCAGGGAAATAAAAAGGGGACTGCTTGAGCAGGTTCCTGATTTCCCGGGAAATCAATATTATATGCAATATACTGATACGGAAAATAAAAAACTGATCCGAATGCATATGAAATCAGACTTATATTTTTATGTGTATTATAAACTGCTGCATCTGTATCGAAGAGTGCGGTATGGGGGATGAAGATAAAAATGAATGACAGGATATATGTCTGCCACACCTATTATCATGCATATGTGGCATTTTTAAAAGAATTAAATCTGAGGCGGGAGAAGGGTGCGGAAGCGGCGGGGGAGGCTTCGCTGGTACTCAGCAGTATGTCCAACGATTTTGAACAGTTCGGGGAGCGCGTGAAAACGACCGGACTGTTTGCAGACGTTGTTTCTTTTGATGAAAAGCGGGAAGTTCAGTTTCCGGAACTTCAGGCTCTCAGGAAGGACCGGGGGAATGTTGTATCAAATATGTGGCAGCGTATCCGTTTTACAAAGCGTTATGCGAAGCTGGAAGCCCCTTTCATTCCGGTAGATTTTAGAAAGTACAGGGATATTTATGTGTTCTGTGATTCAGACCCGATTGGGTATTATCTGAATCAGAATAAGATTTATTACCATGCTGTAGAGGACGGCCTAAACAGTTTAGCTCATTATGATATGGCAAGATATGACAACAGGGGACATTTCGGGCTGAAAGTATTTTTGTCTAAAAAGTTAAATCTGATTTTTATACAGAACGGTTACGGGAAGTATTGTCTGGATATGGAGGTTAATAGTATTTCAGCGATTACTTTTCCCTGCCCCTACTATAAAGAAGTGCCAAGGCAGCCGCTTGTGGATGCGCTGACAAGGGAGGATAAAGATATTATTCTGAACGCGTTTGTTAGGGATATGGATGGTCTGATGAAGAAAGCAGAGGAGTGTGGAAGGAAAGGGAATAAGATACTGATCCTGACAGAACCGCTCTGCTCCCTGGACATCAGGGAACAGTTGTTTAAAGATATCGTGGAAGAATATGAAAGGGAAGGGCAGATTTTTATCAAGCCTCATCCGCGGGACGAGTTAGATTACCATAAAGTTTTTCCGGGGTATCCTGTATTTGATGCCACGGTGCCGATGGAAATGCTGAACTTTTTTGAGAATCTTCATTTTGATCAGGTGGTCACTGTGTATACGGATCTGAAGGGGATACAGTTTGCGGACAAGCTTGTCAGGCTTGGGGATGAATTTATGGATAAATATGAAGATCCGGAAAAACATAATCAAAACAAGAGGATGGGAATTATAGAAAAAGAAAGCTAAAAAGCGGAATGTTTTACTCATTGCAGAAAGTGTGATATAATGAGCGCGAGTTTGCGAGTTTATATGATAAATGTCAGCGAGGATGCGGAATGAGCAGGATTTTAAAAAAACTTAATGTTTTGCTGGATATAAAGCAAAAGGTATCCATGGCGGGGCTCGTGTTTATGATGATCATCAGCGCGTTTCTGCAGACCGCAGGTGTGGGAATGCTGGTGAATGTGGTAAATGTGGCTGTTGATCCGGATGCTTTGGAAAACAATGGTCTCGTGGCATGGCTGTATGATTTTCTGGGCTGCGACAGCTACCGGAGTTTTTCAATCACCGTGATGGTGATACTGATCCTTGTGTTTGTAGTGAAGAATCTGTTTCTGTTTTTTCAGCAGAAGCTCACATTATATTTTGTATACACCAATCAGTTTCGGACTTCTGAGCGCATGATGCGCAATTATCTGCGGCGGGGCTATGAGTTCTTTTTGAATGCGGATACAGCGGTGGTGCAGAGGAGCATTACATCGGACGTCAACAATATGTATGCCCTGATTCTGGCGCTGCTGACACTTGTGTCTGACAGCGTTATGTCTCTGTTTGTAATCACATACTGTTTTTTGACCAACGGAACAATGACACTGCTGCTGGGCGGGGTTCTGGTGGTATTGATGGTGTTGGTAAAATGTGTGATGAAACCCATTATGTACAAGGCTGGCAAGGACAATCAGGACTATTACAGCGGGCTGTTTAAATGGATCTCCCAGACGGTACAGGGAATCAAGGAGGTCAAGGTAGGCGGAAAGGAACAGTATTTTGTAGAGGAATACAAAAAGTGCGGGCGGGGCTATGTCAACGCGGTCCGGAAGTATTCTCTCTATAATGCCACCCCGAAGCTTTTGATGGAGACGGCCTGCGTGGGGGCCATGGTAGGCTATATGATTTTCCTTGTGGTCACAGGAGCGTCTACGGAGAATATGCTGGGGGTGCTGACAACCCTGGCGGCAGCGGCGTTTGTACTGCTTCCCAGCGTAAACCGGATTAACAACCAGCTTACCTCCATTGCTTATTTTGAGCCTTTCTTTATGGGTGTCAGCGACAATCTGCAGGATGAAATCTCCGGTGATAAGGTGGACATGTCTTTTGCGGCTGAGAAAGAGGAAAGGCTGCCGGTGCAAAAGAGCATAGAACTGAAAAATATTACTTATGCATACCCCAATACGGACAAGCTGATCTTTGATCATGCGGATATGGTGATTCCCATTGGGGCATCGGTGGGAATCGTGGGCACTACCGGTGCAGGCAAGAGCACCCTGGCGGATATTCTGCTGGGGCTGTTGGACGTGAAGGAGGGAAGTATCTGCGTCGACGGTGTGGACATCAGGAGCAATTACAGGCGCTGGCTGAAAAATATCGGCTATATTCCCCAGATGATATTTATGCTGGATGACACAATTCGCCGCAATGTGGCGTTTGGTGTGCCGGATGAGAAGATAGATGAGGACAGGGTATGGGAGGTGCTGAAGGAAGCGCAGCTGGACGAATTTATCAATTCACTGCCGGAGGGGCTTGATACGGTTTCGGGAGAGCGGGGAATCCGGCTTTCCGGCGGCCAGAGGCAGCGCATCAGCATTGCAAGGGCGCTGTACCATGACCCGGAGGTGCTTGTGCTGGACGAGGCAACCTCCAGTCTGGACAACGATACGGAAAAGGCGATCATGGATTCCATCAATCTGCTGCAGGGCAGAAAAACACTGATCATTATTGCCCACAGGCTGCAGACCATTGAAAAATGTGATATTGTGTATCGTGTACAGGACGGGAAAATATATGAGACTTAGTATTATGGCAACATGCTGCTATGAGAAGGTGCTGAGGAGGTATTATGCGTGCAATAGCGATTATCACAGCCAGGGGAGGAAGTAAACGCATTCCCCGGAAAAATATAAAGGAGTTCTGCGGAAAGCCGATTCTGGCATATTCCATAGAAGCGGCATTGAACAGCGGGCTGTTTGACAGGGTGATGGTATCCACAGAGGATGCGGAAATTGCCGAAATTGCAGAAAGGTATGGTGCTGAGGTTCCTTTCCGCCGCAGTGAAAAGACATCGGGGGATTTCGCTGCCACTGCCGACGTACTTCTGGAGGTGCTTGAGGAGTACAGGCGCAGAGGGGAGCGGTTTGACACGTTGTGCTGCATATATCCCACGGCGCCCTTTGTCACTGTGGAGAGGCTTCGGGAGGCGGTGAGACTTCTGGAGGAGAACGGGGCGGACAGCGTGATGCCGGTGGTTCGATTCAGCTTTCCGCCCCAGAGATGCGTGGTGGTAAAGGAAGGCTGCCTGCAGTTTAAATGGCCGGAATATGCCCGGACAAGATCCCAGGATCTGGAGCCGTTTTATCATGATGCGGGACAGTTTTACTGTCTGAAGGAAAAGAGCTTCCTGGAACAGAAGGCGCTGGTGATGAGTAAGACGGTGCCGCTTATTCTGTCGGAGATGGAGATTCAGGATATCGACACAGAGGAAGACTGGGAGCTTGCTCAGGTAAAGTACCGGCTGCGCCACGGCGGTTTTTGAGCGGACAGTAACGCGGCGCGGGCGGGGAGGTCCGCCCACGTCAGGAGGTGTGTGAATGCAGAGAATAAAGGTGGGAAGCCATTATATCGGTCAGGGCTGTCCTGTTTACATGATAGCGGAGATGTCGGCAAATCATGCGGGAAGTATGGAAAGGGCGAAGGAGATCATCCATGCGGCAAAGGAGAGCGGTGCAGATTGCATCAAGGTTCAGACCTACACCCCGGATACGCTGACTATAGACTGCAGCAACGAGTATTTTCAGGTGAGAAACGGCACCTGGGAGGGAGAAAATCTTTACAGCCTCTACGGAAAAGGGTATATGCCATGGGAATGGCAGGGAGCCCTGAAGGAAGAAGCGGACAAAGCGGGCATCGATTTCCTTTCCACTCCCTTTGACACTACTTCTGTGGATTTTCTGGAGGAGCTGGGCCTGGAGTTTTATAAAATTGCCTCCTTTGAGATGGTGGATCTGCCCCTGGTGGAATATATTGCGTCTAAGGGAAAGCCGGTGATCATGTCAACGGGCATGGGAACCCTGGAGGAGATTCGTGAGGCAGTGGAGGCGGTCTACAGGACGGGCAACCACCAGCTTGCTCTGCTGAAATGTTCCAGTGCATATCCTGCTGACCCGGCGAAGATGAACCTGCGCACCATTCAGGACCTGCAGGAACGGTTCGGAATTCCCATAGGGCTGTCCGACCACTCTATGGGTTCTTTAAGTGCGGTGACTTCCGTGGCGCTGGGAGCCAGAATTATTGAAAAGCATTTCTGTATCGGCCGTGAGATCGAGAATCCGGATGCTTCCTTCTCCATGACACCGGAGGAATACAAGGCCATGGTGCAGGATGTCAGGAGGGTGGAGGCTGCACTGGGTGAGCCATTCTACGGCGTCACCCCGGAGGAGGAGAGCAGCATGGTGTTCAGGCGCTCTGTCTTTGCGGTGAAGGATATTGCAAAGGGGGAGGCGCTGACAGGGGAAAACACCCGCATCATCCGTCCCGGCTATGGTCTGAAGCCCAAGTACCACAGGGATATTCTGGGAATGCGCGCGGACAGGGAGCTAAAGCGGGGAACACCTGTCTCTTTTGACGTGCTGGAGAAGGGTGCCCTTCTGTTTGCCACCAATAACAGCAATACGGAAGATCTGTATCTGTGGCTGAAGCAGAGGGAGCCTGCGGTTTATAAGGTGGAAAACAAGCTGACGCCGGAGATGGTGGAACAGCTGGCCCCTTCTTTTATTGTCAGCTTCAATTACAGGCATCTTATTTCGGAGGAAGTGCTGAGGCTGATGCCGGGCAGGATCATCAACCTGCACACATCGTTCCTGCCCTTTAACAGGGGCTCCGCTCCGAATTTTTTCAGCTTTTGGGACAATACGCTCAAGGGCGTTACCATTCACCTGATGGATAAGGGGCTGGATACAGGGGATATTCTCTGTCAGCGTGAACTTGTCTTTGACGAGGAGCAGGAGACCTTTGCCAGCTCTTACGATAAGCTTCTGACGGCGATCAAGGAGTTGTTTCAGGAAAACTGGGAGAAAATAAAGAAGGGGGAGATTGTGCCCCGCAGGCAGACGGGAGAGGGAACCAGCCACCGTTTGAGGGAACTCGAGGCAATCCGCGAAAAGCACCCTTTTGCGTGGGAAGACGGGGTTGCGGACTTTAAGAAATCTCTGGGGGAAAGCTATGATATTCATTCGGGCCGATGCCAATGAGCGGATTGGAACAGGACATGTGATGCGATGCATGGCCATTGCGGATGCTCTGAAACAGTGCGGGCAGCAGGTGTGCTTTCTGATCGCGGATGATAGAAGCAGCTGTCTGCTGAAAGAAAGAAATCAGGAATACATGATCCTGCATACGGACTATGCCTCCATGGAGGAAGAACTGCCCCGGCTGCGGCAGATTTTTGAGGAGAAGAAACCGGATTTCTTTCTGGCGGACAGCTACTCCGCTACACCGGAATATCTTCGGGAAGTACGAAAATATGTGCCGGCGGGTCTTCTGGATGACGGGGTATTGGCAGGATATCCGGTGGATGTACTGATCAATTATAATATTTTTGCCACTGCTGCCCTGTACGGGACAGCGGGGGATACGCGGACCCGGTATCTGCTGGGTCCCGAGTATGTACCGCTGAGAAGGGAATTTGCAGGGGTAGATTACATGGTTCGCGAGAGGGCGGAGCGGGTGCTGATCACCACCGGCGGCAGCGACAAATATAACCTGGGGACGGAGCTGCTGAAGAGGGCTCTGGCAGGGACGGATACGGCAGATTTGCAGTATACGGTGGTCAGCGGGGCTTACAATACACACTTCGGAGAACTGCAGGAGCTTGCACATCATTATGAAAATGTGCAGGTCTGCAGCAACGTCGGCGATATGTCGCGGCTTATGCGGGACAGTGACCTGGCGGTGTCCGCGGGAGGCTCTACTATGTATGAACTCAGCGCGGTGGGGGTGCCCGTTATCTGCTTTTCTTTTGTGGACAATCAGGAGCGTATTGTGAAGGGATTTGCGGAGAAGGGGCTCGTCTGCTTCGGAGGCGATTATCTGGCGCAGGGAGAGTCCCTGCCGGAGGAGATTGTATACCACATCGGCAGACTGGCGGCGGATTATAATCTGCGGAGGCGCTGCAGTCAAAAGCTGAGAAACCTTGTGGACGGACAGGGCGCTATGAGGATCGCGAAGGAACTGTGCAGTTTCGGAAAAA
>JAIDME010000207.1 GCA_029050705.1 Acetatifactor sp. | reverse complement strand
GGCCGTCCCGGTAGGCAAGCTGGCTGACAAACTCCGACTGCACCCCAAGCTTTATCGTATTGATCATTTTCTCCAGTCTGGAGATGACTTAGCACATTATGAAGATCAGCAGGCCGATGCGCACAAACATAGCGTTGTCGTTGGTGCTGCCCCAATAATACCTTAAAAGATCTATCACTGCTGCAAAACTAAGCACCATGAATCCAATGGTGCGTAATACCCTATAAATATTCTTTTTCTTGCTTTTCCCTTCCCGAAATGCCTTTTTCAGAATAGAATACAGCAGTAAAAATGCCGAGATTATCAGCATAAAATGTGAAAAAGTAAGAGTCTCGTGGTAGTCCATTACTCCCGTAAAATGCAGGACAGTACGAAT
This sequence comes from Acetatifactor sp., assembly GCA_029050705.1. Lineage (GTDB taxonomy): Bacteria > Bacillota > Clostridia > Lachnospirales > Lachnospiraceae > Acetatifactor. The sequence goes on along the minus strand of JAIDME010000207.1, from coordinate 3,769 downwards.
GACAAACTCCGCTGCGGACAGTCCGCAGATTCCCGGAACCACCATTTTGTGCTTAAAACCGAAAGCCGCATCCAGATAAAGCGCCAACGGAATAGGAATCATGATCAGGGCGCAGCAGGACACAAGCTGAATAAGCCTGCTGTCATCCGTGTAAAACTGCAGCATACTTGTCTCCGCCAGGCACCAGATTGCAATGCTTATGGCAAACAGACCAAGATAAAGCAGCTCATGATTTTTATGCATCTGCAGATTGGCCGGAATATCCACCACAATCAGCAGCAGCCCGACAAACAATATGAGCAGGCAGGTGGAAAAAGCTACCGCCTTGCCGGTAAAGACACCGACAATCTCACCGGCTGCGGCTCCCAGATAAAGATTGTCTATACACGCCCGGCCGCCCTCATACACAGTATGAAAACGCACTTCCAAAATTTTTCCGGCATCGCCGTGATAAAGCGGAACATAATTCCACCTGTTTCCAAAAGATTTATTATAGACACTGCTCTCCCGACGCATCGGCTCATAGCGCAGTTCTCCGTCCACATATACCTGATAATAAATGTTTTTTGCACGAAAACAAAGGGAAATCCCCTCTTTCAGATCCTCCGGCAATCTGCAATAGACTCTCTGTTCCTGATATGGCTCCAGGGAGGAAATCTTATTTAAATGATTGACATCCACCACACTGCCGTCCTCCAGATACCACCCCTGGTCAAATGGGATTTTGCCTTCGGAAAGCAAAGACGCCGGTGACTGCCCACGATTCGCCGCTGCCGCCCATATTATCATGAATATAAAAACAGCGGCCATAATGGTATAAACAATGTGGTAAATTCGGTTTTTCTTTGAGTTTGCGGTATCTATCCCTGTTCTTCTCATCTTCATTTCTCCATTTTATCCTGAGGGCCGTTTTTTCTCATATATGTGTCATTTTAACATATATACGTTGAAAAAACAATTCCGCTCAGAAAATAGGATTATTTACCGCATTCTTTTAATAGAATAATTAATTCATCCGATAATTCGGCCTGTTCATTGTTTCCCCTCCATACCCATTTTTCAGAAATGTTTATAGCATATACTGTACCATCCTCAGCAGTCAAACGGTACTCCGGCAAGCCATCACAAGTGTATGGCTTATATTCCAGTCCGTTCAGTGCGTCAAATATACCTGTCGATATGTCTGTCTGCTCTCCCCGCATTTGGGGTAATGTGCGAAATGTATAGCCGGCTTCTCCGACTTCCCCCCAGGCGGCAGAGATTTCATAAATATAATCGCCATCACCTAATGGGATAAGTGTAATCATATTTTCCTCAAATTCTACTATGACTTCCTCAAAATCTGCAGAATGGCCCTGTGCATCGCCAATGTAGGAAGCCGGCCAGCGAACGGCGGAAACGGTTTCCGGTAAAATCTCCCCAAAATCAAGATAGAATACGGGAAAAACAGTATATAGTATGGGATGTTCCTGTTGATCCAGCGGGTGTGCTCCGCAGGCCAGAATCGCGGTGGTCGTGCCATCAGGCATTGCGCAGTTCCATTGTGAATTACCGCAATATACGCTTATGCTGTCTACCGCATTCAGCGTAGAAACCGTCAATATCGGTGGTTCTGATAAGGTTTCTTTATCTGTTTCCACACTTGCACATCCCGTTAGAGCAATGATTAACGCAGCCATAGCCAATGCTGTTCTTTTCATAACAATGCCTCCACATATTCGGTATACAATTTATCAACTTAACTATATAGACGCAAATTCTTCCAAAAAGTTCCCATAAAAGAACCTGTATTTTCAATCTTTTTGTGTAGTATCTATCCAAATAAACAGCCGTTCATCCGTTTCTCCGGTTATCACGCCGCCATTCGCAAGCGCTACTGCTCTTGATGCTGCATTGTCCAAATGAATTGTAACGAGCGCTTTATCCATTCCAAGTTGATTAGCCTCCTTTAGTAAGAGTTCAAGGAGCTTCTTTCCATATCCTTTGCCACGATACTTAGGAGCTATTCCATACCCGATATTGCCGCCCGCGTTACGAAGCGCATCTGTCAGAAAATGTCTTACATTTCCAAAGCCAACCGGATTTTCGTCGACATAAAGCCAATATGTAGTAGACGGCACCTTCCAGCCGTCCACAATACCTATCTGCTCTGATCCTTCATATTTCTCCTTCAACCATTCTTTATATTCCGCAAATGATAATCCGTTAGCTTTGTTTAATAACCCATTCTCTTCTTTGGGAATTTCCTGCAGCATCATGTATATATCCATTCCATCATCTACAGCCAGTCTTCTGAGTTCTATCATTTTCAATATTTCCTCCCACGTTTTACTACAACTATGTTATATCATGAATTATTTCCTTCGACCATTCGGGACAAGGAAGCCTACGGAAGCGAACTGGCAAAACATCTGAATCTGACAACAGCCACCGTCTCCCACCATATGAATGCGCTGCTTACAGCAGGGCTAATCGAGATAAAGCGCATTGATACCCGCATTTATTACACAACCAACAAAACGACTTTGAAGGATATACTTGAACGCAGTAAAAAACTGCTGATTGGGGAGGATTGACTTTTTGCAGAAACCCTCACTTATCTTAACACAAAATATTATAAAGTGGCGGCTATCTCTTCGTCAGCTGTAGCTTTTTCAATGTTGCTCATTAAGCGATAAACTTCCGCACGCTCCAAATATGCTTCTTTGTATTTAGGATCTAATTCAATCGCTTTATTATAAAAACCAAGAGCTTTCTTATAGTCCTCTTTATTTTTCCAGACAGTACCACAATGTTTATATGGGTTTGCATAATTCGGATTGATTGAAATTGCCTTGTCAAAATCCGATATGGCTTTTTCATATTCGCCCATACTGACATATGTATACCCGCGATTATTATAGGCTACTGCATAAACAGGATTTAGTTCTATTGCTTTGTTGTAATCTAAAATAGCTTTCTCATGTTTACCCAACTTGTTATAAACAAGCCCGCGATTATTATAGGCATCTACATAATTCGGATTTAGTTCTATTGCTTTGTTATAGTCAGAAATCGCCTTCTCATATTCAACTAATTCATCATAAGTACCTCCTCGATTATTATAGGCATCTACATAATTCGGATTTAGTTCAATTGCTTTGTTATAATCCGAAATAGCTTTCTCATATTCGCCTAAATCATCATAAATACATCCGCGATTATTATAGGCATCTATATAATCAGGATTTAGCTCAATTGCTTTATTATAATCTGAAATAGCTTTCTCATATTCACCCAATTCACCATAAGCATATCCGCGATTATTGTAGGATTCCAAATTGTCTGAATTTAGTTCAATTGCTTTGTTATAATCTGAAATAGCTTTCTCATATTCACCCAATTCACCATAAGCATATCCGCGATTGTTAAAAGCTTGCGCATAATCAGGCTTAAGTTCTAGCGCTTTGTTGCAATCTAAAATAGCTTTCTCAAATTCACCCAATTCGTTATAAGTATAGCCTCGAGAATGATAGAATATCATTACATTTGATTGCCTGTCAATTGCATTTGAATAGCTTCTGATTGCCTCTTCATATAGCTTCAAATCAAACTCTCTCTCTCCTTGACGCCAATAATCCCAAGCTGTCATATTATTAGTTTTTTGACGCTCGTTTCCTGAAGCATTTTCCCGTTCAATTATTTTTTTGATTTCTTTTTTAAATCCTTCTTCGCTAAGATTTAGTTCAGCACTCTCAATATTATTGCTTTCTTTAAGTTTGTCATATAT
>JAIDME010000206.1 GCA_029050705.1 Acetatifactor sp. | reverse complement strand
CGCTGTCCGAGAAGAATTCTCTCTCCTAACCCGCCTTAATAAGATAGAAGGCAATATAAATAATCATGTCATTTTCCGCATCTCCCGCAGATGTCAGGCGCTTCACGCCGTTTTCATCGTATTGCGGATAACCAAACTCTTTACTCATTTATTCTCCATTCCGAAACGTTTTCGCAAGAGGGCGGCGCAAATTTCAATTTACGTCCGCCCACAGATCTGCGACGTTCCTGCACAAACTACCGCCTTTTTGCCGCGGCTCAAAATTGAATTTCTGACAGCTTCACGGGCCTGTGTTCCTCCACGGACTTCTTTGCCGCGATGCCCATGAGAACCGGCTTCAGGCCGTCCATAACTCCTAACGGTGTCTCCGTATCCTTCTCGATAGCCTCTACGAACAGTCTGACCTCTCTGGAAAAGGATTCCATGTATCTCTCCAGGAAGAAATACAGCGGCTTCTCCCCCGTGATACCATCAGCGTTGCTTAAGACTGCCGAGGAAGCTGTATCGTTTGCCGTCGCCACCATCCCCTTTGAGCCGAAAACCTCCGCCCTCTGGTCATAACCGTATACGGCCTTTCTTGAATTGTCAATGACCGCAATGGCTCCGTTCTCCATCTTCAGGGTAATCACTGCTGTATCCACATCCCCTGCATCCCCGATTGCCGGATCCACCAGAACCGCAGACTGTACGTAAATTTCCTCCGCATCGCAACCTGCCAGATAACGTACCATGTCGAAATCATGGATGGTCATGTCCAGGAACATACCGCCTGAAACAGCCGCGTATTCCGCAGACGGAGGCTCCGGGTCCCTGGATGTGATTTTGATGATATGGGGCTCCCCGATCTTCCCCGCCGTTATTGCATTCCTCACCGCCTCAAAATTGTGATCGAAGCGCCGGTTGAAACCAACCTGATACTTCAGTTTGCTTCCCTCCAAAGCTTTCACTACCTCCTTGATCTTTCCAAGGTCATGGTCAATGGGCTTTTCGCAGAATACATGCTTGCCCGCCTGAATGGCCTCAATGGAGATGGGCGAATGTGTATTGGTGGAAGAACAGATCATAACCGCGTCAATTTCAGGGTCATTCAGGATTTCATGATAATCCTTCACGGTCTGCTCCACCCCCAGAGACTTTGCCCATTCAGCGGTCTCTTCCGTCATAAATGGATCCGCCAGCGTCTTGATCTTTGCGTTTTTAATATGCAGGCAGATACTTTCCGTATGTACCTTTCCGATCCGTCCTGCGCCGATCACTCCAAATGTCACCATAGTCAAATCCTCCTCTTCTTCACACTATTATAATCCGGCATGCTCCTGTATGTATTTTCTTGCCTTCAATGCATATTCAAATGGATTGGCTTTAGCAGGATCCTGCTCAGCCTCCACCAGCATGTAACCCTCGTAATGATTGTCCGACAGCACCCTGAAAATTGAGTCAAAGTCGATGCAGCCGTCCCCCGGAACCGTAAACGCCCCCTGGCGCACTCCCTCCAGAAAGCTCAGATGCTCCGCCTTCACCCGATCGACCACCTCCGGACGAATATCCTTCAAGTGTACATGCTTAATTCGATTCACATGTTTTTTCACCAGTTCCACAGGGTCCTCGCCGCAATAAGCAAAATGGCCGCTGTCAAAGAGCAGGTTGACATACTCCGGGTCCGTGCCCGAAAGCATTCTCTCAGTCTCTGCTGCGGACTGTACCACCGTACCCATATGGTGGTGGAAAGTAAGGGCAAGTCCCCTCTCCTTCGCCGCTTTCCCCAATTTATTCAATCCTGTGCAGAGAAGCTCCCACTCCTCCTCATTCATGACATGCTTTTGCTCGAACACGGGCACATCCTGCATTCCCTGTATGCTGTAAGACTGCTCCGACACCCCGATTACCCTGGCCCCCATGGCTTTTAAGAACTCTACCTTCTCAATAAAGGGTTTTTCCGTCTCTTCGTAGGGTTTTGAGATCAGAAAGGTGGAAAACCAGCAGTTGCAGATTTCCAGTCCCCTCAGTTCAAGGGCTTTTTTCAGGACTTCAACGTCCGTAGGATATTTGTTGCCGATCTCTGAGCCGCTGTATCCCGCCAGCGCCATCTCACTGATGCACTGCTCGAAGGTATTTTCCCTCCCCAGATCCGGCAGGTCGTCATTGGTCCATGCAATCGGTGCAATTCCCAGCTTTACTTTACCTTTTTCAAACATTTTAAACCTTCTCCTCTTTTCCGCGCCGTGCGCTATAATAATGACAGTTCATTGCCGAACTGCTGCCTTAATATAATCTTGCTTTCTCCCTGCCCTCCAGGACGCGGGCGTAGGCCGCCTGGCCCTCCGGTTTCTCCGACACCGCCGCTGTTCCCACGTTCCACCAGGAGTTATAACCGTCAGTCATGGTCTTGGGCAGCACCTTAATGTCGATCAGGGTAGACACCTTCTGCTTCTTAGCGTCCTCAAGAGCCGCCTCCAGCTCCTCCGGGGTGCGCACCGTATAGCCCTTCGCCCCATATCCTTCCGCAACCTTTGCAAAGTCAATGGGAATCAGTCCTCCCTGCAGTTCTCCCTTATCATCCCTGTAACGGAATTCCGTAGCCAGATTGCCGATACCGTTGGACATCTGCAGATTGTTGATGCACCCGAAACCACAGTTGTCAAACAGCAGCAGATTGATCTTCTTCCCCTCCTGAAGGGATGTAAGAAACTCACTGTGCAGCATCAAAAAGCTGCCATCCCCAAGCATTGCATAGACTTCCCGCTCCGGCTCCGCCAGCTTGCATCCGAGAGCTGCTGCCGCCTCATAACCCATGCAGGAGTACCCATACTCCATGTGATAGGAGTCCTTCTCCTCCGTGGTCCACATGCGCTGAAGGTCCCCTGGCAGGGAACCTGCCGCACCGGTGACAATGGCATCCTTTGAAATCACCTTTCTGACCCGAGCCACCGCCGCCGTCTGTGTCAGGACACTGCCCGTCAGCTTCGCAAACTCCTCAATGGACTTTTCATTGCGGGCGCTGATCAGGGGCTGGAAATCAGCGCCGTACTCATACTCAGCCAAGCGCTTCATCTCCTCCTCCCAGCTTTTGTTTACTCTGCCGATTTCATCTGTATAACCGCTCCTGTATCCTGCCGCCTTAAGCTCCCGTGAGAGCGCCTCCAACGTGACCTTCGCGTCCCCGATAACGCTTACCGCGTCCAGCTTATAAGCATGGAATCTGGAAACATTCACCGTGACAAATTTCACGTCCGGGTTGCTGTACTGGGATTTTGAGCCGGTGGTGAAATCCGTCAGTCTTGTGCCCACCGCCAGTAC
>JAIDME010000205.1 GCA_029050705.1 Acetatifactor sp. | reverse complement strand
ATACTATCTTAGTCGATGCATTGTTCGGCGTGCCGATACACACATTTCCGATCTGAATATCCTCTCCCTGCCAGGTCAGGGTGCTCACCACCCCGGAAAAAGCACGGCGGGCGCGCTCAAGATAAGACGAATCCAGTACCCCCCTGCGCACACCGCGGGCCATGGCGGCAGCATACAGGCAGGAACAGGAATTTTCCAGCCAGTTGCCCGGCTGTTCCGGTTTGTTCACCACCTGATACCAGCGGCCGTCAGCGCTTTGATATCGGGAAAGAGCTTCCAGCAAATCCCGCACAATAGCGGCAAGCTGCGCATAGCCGGAATCCTCCCGGATTGACGATTCATTGGGCAATTGCTCCATCACATCCAGTATTGCAACGGGAACCCAGCCCATAGAACGGCCCCAGAACTCCGGCGAACAGCCTGTATCCGGATTCGCCCATTCCTTCTGCCTGGTTTCATCCCATGCGTGATACCACAGACCGGTTCGGGAATCACGGTTATTTTTGCGCATCAGTAATATTTCCTGCACAGCCAGGTCCATCAGCTCCGGCCGTCCGAAGCGGCGCGCATATTCAGCAATAAAAGGACAGGCCATATATAATCCGTCCAGCCACATCTGGCCGGTGCATCTCACCTTGTGATAAAAGCCGCCGCATTCACAGCGGGGAATGTCCGGCACCTGGGCCAGAACAGTGTCCATAGCAGTCCGATAAAACGTATCTCCCGTAGCGTCCCAGAGGGGATACAGCAGAATGCCCGGCTGAATGTCATCCAGGTCGGCATGATCATACTGCAATATGCTGCTTCCATCCGAAGAAAAGACAGAATGAAGCCATGCCCCCACATAGTCCAGGTATCGGGATTCTCCACAAAGGGCGGCTGTTTTGCACATGCCCGAAAGGAAGACGCCCTGATGATAATGAAAATGGCCCTTGGGAGGAAGTTCCTCCGCAGGATAAAGACGCATCAGTGTTTCACAGGCCTCCTGTGCATAGGCAATAGGGGTTTTTAAATCCATAGTTTTGCACTCTCCTTAATGTAAAATATACGCCCGCCGGGCAAACTAAAACCGCAGAGCAAACACATCCTCGCCCTGCGGTCATCACGCTCACGCAATCATATTCATCTGGTAGGCAAAAGCTGCACGCCGCAGCTGATACAGGCTCGCGCCCGCCTGTACGGGCCGGACAGCTTCACTTTCTTCTGCCGACTGCGCTTCTCCCGCAACATCTGTCATCCGGACTGCCCGGGTGCCTGCATCCTCAGGTGTCTTGCTGTTGCCGGATCCGGCTGCTGCCGATACTTCTGATACCGCTTTCTCCGCAGGCTTCATGATCTTATCTGCATTCATCCTGCCCATCTGCATCTGCATGGCTATCACATCCGCAAAATTAGCTGTCTCGCCTCTCCTCAGCGGATTGATATTCTGCTGCTCCTCATCCGTCATGCCGGAAAAATCAGTTTTGGAAGACAACAGATCATCGCCTATGGGCTTCACCCTGGACAGGCTGTTGCCGCTTACGGTATTTGTATTGTATATATATGGCTGATACGTCTGAAAACCGACTGCTCCAACCCGCATATGCAGCTCCTTTCAAAAAAATGAACATACGCTTTGTTTTTCTCTTGCAGCTATTATACCATGAGCCGCTATTGATATGCAACTGGTTTTTTCCGGACGGGAACGTGTTTGGTGACAGTTCATTACTGTTCACTCGCCGCCTTCGTTGACCTGAGCCGTCTGCCCGGGTTGCTTTTTTCGACACGCTTTCGCTCTCTCAAAGCAACCCGGGCAGGCGGCTCATTGCTGACAAGCG
>JAIDME010000204.1 GCA_029050705.1 Acetatifactor sp. | reverse complement strand
GCCCCATGCACACGCCGCAGGCACCCAGAGGCAGAAAAGTTTTCCATAAAGGAACGTCATAAAAGCTGAGGCGGGTGTATCGGTACATAAAGTAATACATCAAAATGACAAAGAAGGTGATGTAGACATCGATGGTGGCAAGCCGCGTCTGGGTAAAATGCATGAAGTCAAAGGAGAAGAGAAAGCAGCCCAAAGCGGCAAGAGGTGTGTTTTCAGTGAGCCTTCGGGCAAAGAGATAGACCAAAGGAACCATTGCAATGCCGAAGAGCGTACCGGCGATACGCCACCCGAAAGGGGTCATGCCGAAGACAGCGACACCTGCAGCGATGAACAGCTTGCCCAGGGGAGGATGGGTGTTCTCATAGGCAGTCAGTCCGTTCAGAAATTCGTAGGCAGTGCGGGCGTGGTAGATTTCGTCGAAATACATACTGTTTCGAAAGCTGATTTCCGTCGGATACAGTTCCTGCTCGTCAAAGAGGGCAGGGTAATCTGCGGTATTTTTGGGAGTAAGTATATTTCCTGCCTCGTCCAGGAAGACGAGCTCCAGAAGAGAGGCACTCCGGCTTTCCAGGGTCAGCCGGATGCTGTCATTGCCCAGGGAAGTGTCGGGCAGATCTGTCATCTGCCAGGTGAAGACATTATTCAGAGTGATTTGACCCGCATCCGTCCAACTCACGCCGGAAACGGAACTATGGGCAGTGTTTCCGGCTGTGCTGCCAACAGCAAGGGAAAAGGCGCGTTTATGCTCCGGCGCAATATAGTAGGCAAGGCGCTTAAGCTGCTGTCCCGGCTCCGGGTGAAACTCCAGCACAATGCTTTCGCCTGCGTTGAGGTTCAGGGCGGTGGCGGGGGCCTGCATATCACCCAGGTCGTACAGCGCAATGCAGCTATAAAGGAGGGTGATGATCAGGATGCAGGCATAGTCCGGGCCCCGCAGGCGGGAGGAAGGCCGTGAGGCCGACGGAGGCAGGGCAATGCAGCTTTTTGTATAGAGAAAGTCTTGTCCCAGCCAATCCGCGTACGTTGTCTGCGACGGAAATCTTTTAAATGCCGCCGTCCGCAGCACGCATATCCAGAGCAATATCAGGAACAGGATCGTTCCCGCGGATACAAGCAGAATCAAAGGCGATTTTCTGTCATATGCGGAAGGGTCATAAAAGAACAGCACATAGGCCGTATTGTAAAAATGCAGCAGGGAAAAGCCGCTGTAACAGAGAAACAGCCGCTTTGAGGGCAGATAAAGACAGGCAAACAGCAGCAGGACTACGGCGGGGTAGAGATAGCGCTCATGCATGCGCACTGAGAATACAAAGACGGATGCCATGAACAGGGCTGCCAGGAGGGGATAATTCATCTCAGGGAGAGAACTCTTTTCAGGGCCGGAGTTCCCGGCCGGACCGGAATTCCGCGTTCCGGGCATGTCTTTTTGTCTGCCGATCAGGCTGCCAAGGCCCAGGATCAGAATCAGAACCACTGCGACGGCGATGGCTGACCAGCCGTAAAAGCGGTAAGGCAGTCCCAGAAAGGTGTTCTCCTGGCTGACCCAGTTCAGACCCAGCAACCCCCAGAAATTGCAGGCGTTGACTGCTGCATAAGGGTAGGAGCCTACCGTATCAAGGTATTGTTCCAGGACATTTGCCAGGCCGAAGGGCAGAATCAAAAGCAGCGTCCCCAGGAGGGAGAGAACCCCGTAACCCAGGCTGCGCCACAATTTTTTTGTGGAAAAATCATCTGAGAACGCCTGCCTCAGGATGCCTGCAAACAGCACCGGAGCAAACAGGAGCATCTGGGGTTTCACCAGGATACCCAGGCAGAAGGAAGCGTAAGCGGGCAGAGTCCGTCCGCGGATCAGGCTCAGACACATAATAACCAGAAGCAGAGTATAGACGGAATCCACCTGCCCCCATACAGAGGAGTTTAAGATGACAGCGGGATTAAACAGGTATGTAGCTGTGAGGAGCAGAGACTTTATGTTTTCCAGACGATGTCCTGCCTCACGGTACAGGAGCAGCCCGCAGCCCATGTCACAGACAACAGCGGGGAGCTTTAAGAGAATCAGGTGTCCTGCGGAGCCGTATTCCACGCCGAACAGGGCGCGGAGAGCGCCCACAGGATAGAGCAGATACATATAGCCGGGAGGATAGTCGGTGAAGATGGAATCGGAATAAAAATTCCATGGTCCCACCTGAAACATCCGGTCCGCCCAGGCAGCAAAACAGGCAGTATCGTTATCAAAGCCATGAGAAAAGCCTGCGGCGGTCAGGCGCAGGTCAAAGGCCAGGGCCAAGAGGAGAACCAGTGCGATGACACCGGGATTCTTTTTACTGTTCCGCAGCAGGAAGCAGAGTCCGAACAGGAACACCCCCAGGACTGCGGTAAGATGGATGTATAACATAAATACCTCCGTGAACGGTTGCTTAAAATTATCTAAATTATAGCAAAAATAATAGAAGATGCAAAGGGAATATGCTATACTTAAGTTCTGTCGGCAATATTATGCCGTATGGAGGAACCTATGAGCAGCTTTGTGAGCTTTGAAAATGTGAAAAAGATATATAAGTCGGGCGAGGTGGAGATTATTGCGCTTCACGACGTGAATTTTGAGATTGAAAAAGGGGAGTTCTGCGTGATCGTGGGAGCTTCCGGCGCAGGCAAGACAACAATTCTGAACATTCTGGGCGGCATGGATACCCTGACGGAGGGGAGAGTCTGCCTGGACGGACAGGAGATATCAGCCTTTAACAGAAAGCAGCTGACCGGCTACCGGCGGTATGATGTGGGGTTTGTGTTCCAGTTCTACAATCTGGTGCAGAATCTGACGGCCCTGGAAAATGTGGAACTTGCAGCCCAGATATGCAGGGAACCTCTGGACGCGGCGGTTGTGCTGGAGCAGGTGGGTCTGGCGGAGAGAATGGGCAACTTTCCGGCGCAGCTGTCCGGAGGCGAGCAGCAGCGGGTAGCCATTGCGAGAGCGCTGGCGAAGAATCCCAAGCTGCTTCTCTGTGACGAACCTACCGGCGCACTGGATTACAATACCGGAAAAGCCGTGCTGAAGCTGCTGCAGGGTACCTGCCGGGATATGGGGAAGACGGTGATAGTCATCACCCATAATCAGGCGCTGACGGCTATGGCGGACAGGGTTATCACCGTGAAGAGCGGAACAGTGGTGAGCATGGTCAGGAACACGAATATAGTGGACGTGGAAAATATTGAATGGTAGAGAGATAGTATGAGGGAGATCAGAAAGAGTACGTTTCGGGAAATAAAATCCAGTCTGGGGCGGTTTATGGCGATTTTTGCCATTATTGCCCTCGGAGTGGGCTTTTTTGCCGGTCTGAAAGTGACGCGGGATGCCATGGTGCTCACGGTGAAGAGTTATCTGGACAACCATGCGTTTTATGATTTCCGCCTGCTCTCCACCCTTGGCTTTGAGGAGGAGAATGTACAGGTATTCAGGATGCAGGAGGACGTGGAGGCGGCGGAAGGCTCCGTGTCCATGGATGTGATCTATCAGCTGGAGGACGGTGTGCAGGGGGTAGTGAAGGCCTACAGTCTGACCGGGACGCTGAACACGGTGGAACTGGTGCATGGGCGGCTGCCGGCGAGCAGCGACCAGTGTGTTGTGGACAGCAATTTCTTTGACGAGTCCTCTATCGGAAGCATTATTTATATTGCCGAAGACAATAAGGAGGATACTCTGGACAGTTTTGCCCACAGAGCTTATACCGTGGTGGGAACGGTGCAGTCTCCTTTATACATACAGTTTGAGAGAGGCAGTACCTCTCTGGGGACAGGCAGGGTGAACGGATTTGTATATCTGCTCCCGGAAGGGTTTGATCTGGATTATTATACGGAGATTTATGTCCGCTTCGCACAGGATAACGCACTCTACGGGGAAGGTTACCGGAATTACATCGACGGGAAGGAAGCATTCTGGGAGGAGCTTACTGAGACGGAGGCTGAAAGACGCTATCAGTCTGTTTTGACGAAGGCTGCGGAGAAGATTGCCGATGGAGAGCGGGAACTGGCGGAAAAACGCGCTGAAGGAGAGACAGAGCTGGCAGATGCGGCGGAAACCCTGGCGGATGCCCGGCAGCAGCTGGCAGATGGAGAGCAGGCGCTGGCAGACGCAAGGCAGCAGCTGGCAGAAGGGCAGGAGGAACTGAGAGAGAAGAAGCAGGAGCTTGAGGACGGAAAGGACGCGCTGCCCCGGAGTGAGAGAAAGCTTGAGAAAGGAGAGGCGGAGATTGCCCAGGGGGAGCAGGAACTAAAGGAGAATCGGAATAAGATAGAGGCCGGCGGGGCAGAACTGGAGATTGGGAAGCAGCAGCTGACCTCCGCCATAGCGG
>JAIDME010000203.1 GCA_029050705.1 Acetatifactor sp. | reverse complement strand
TGGAAGCTCATATAAGAGCCTTCAGCCCAATCATTATCATAGAAGATCAGTATTTACAGACTTTGTTTCACACACCCGCTTTTCTTCTGCCCTGGCTGATAGATTATTCCACTAACACTGACAGTTGTAATTATTCGAATTCTATCGTTCCTGTAGGCTTCGGCGTGAAATCATAAAGCACGCGGTTTACCCCCGGCACCTCATGGGTGATTCTGTCTACCAGATGACACATGAGGTCATAGGGAATATTCTCCACTGTGGCTGACATGGCGTCGGTGGTATTGACGGCGCGGATGATGACGGACCACTCGAAGGCGCGCTTTCCGTCCTTGATGCCCGTAGACTTGAAGTCCGGCACCACGGTGAAATACTGCCATACCTTTCCCTCCAGGCCATTCTTTGCAAACTCCTCACGCAGAATCGCATCAGACTCACGGACTGCCTCCAGTCTGTCACGAGTAATCGCGCCCGGGCAGCGCACGCCCAATCCGGGGCCGGGGAATGGCTGGCGGTATACCATACCGTCGGGAAGCCCCAACTGCTTCCCCACAACACGCACCTCATCCTTAAACAGAATCTTCACCGGCTCAACCAGCTCAAACTTCATATCCTCAGGCAAGCCGCCCGCATTGTGGTGTGCCTTGATGCCTTTCTCGCTCTCCAGAATATCCGGCCAGATGGTTCCCTGCGCCAGGAATTCGATTCCGTCCAGTTTCCGTGCCTCCTCGGCAAACACCTCAATAAACTCGCCGCCGATGATCATTCTCTTCTGCTCAGGCTCTGCAATTCCTGCCAGCTTGTCCAGGAAACGGTCCGTGGCATCCACATAGATCAGATTAGCCTTCATCTGATTGCGGAACACTTCAATTACCTGCTCAGGTTCACCTTTCCGCAGAAGGCCGTGGTTTACATGCACACATACCAGCTGCTGTCCGACAGCCTTGATCAAAAGCGCCGCCACCACGGAAGAGTCCACACCGCCGGACAGTGCCAAAAGCACTTTTTTGTCACCTACCTGTGTCCGAATCTCCGCTATCTGCTCCTCAATAAAGGCATCCGCCAATTCTGGAGTTGTAATTCTCACCATATCTTCCGGTCTTCTGTCTGCCGCCATCTTCATACCTCCGCTTTTATCATTTTTTCGTAACTATCCAGACTAAAATGTCATTAATCCGTATAATTATCAAAGTATCCCTGTACCAGTACCACCGGCGTTCCCTTGTCTCCGGAGCCGCTGGTCAGATCACACAGTGAACCGATCAGATCCGTCAACTGCCTGGGCGTGGTTCCCTGCGACGCCATATTGCCCACCAGATTATCGCCTTTGGCCTTGATGCTCGCCTCGATGGCCTCCTTCAACTCCTGACCCTTGAGATTTTTGAAATCGTTATCTGCAAGATATTTCAGCTTCAGCTCATTCGGCGTACCCACCAGCCCGGCGGTAAATGCGGGAGACACTACAGGATCCGCAAGCTCCCAGATTTTGCCCTGAGGGTCCTTAAAGGCGCCGTCGCCGTAAACCATGACCTCTACATGCCTGCCCGTTCTGGACAGAATCTCCTCCTGCACCTTCTCCACAAGCCCCTGGCACTCATTCGGGAAAAGTTTGATCTTATCCTCTGTCGCTTTGTTGGAACCAAGAAGTCCGTACTTTTTGTTATGTCCGCTTCCGTTCACCGGCGCATTCAAAATCTCATCCAGAGAGCAGACCTTCTTTGCGCCTGCTGCCAGCAGGATTCTCTTGGTTCTTGCCCTTGTGTGTATATCGCAGTTTAAAACGCAGTCTGCATAGTCCAGAATTGCCTTCGCCTGATTTGCAAATACAATCTGAACCTCCGCACCCGCTTCTTTAATAATATCTGCGTAATAAGCCACATAGTCCACGCCGGTAAACTCATGCTTGTTCTCACCGAAGAGTTCCCGATATTTCTCCAGCGACAGTACGTCGCTGTATGGATTGATGCCCTTTTCATCCAGCTGGTCCAGGGTCAAAAGCGAATTACCCACCTCATCACTGGGATAGCTGAGCATCAGCACTACCTTTTTCGCACCCATTGCAATCCCCTTCAGGCAGATTGCAAAACGGTTTCTGGACAAAATCGGGAAAATAACGCCGATGGTCTCACCACCCAGCCTCGCCCTCACATCATCCGCAATGTCCTGCACTGAGGCATAATTTCCCTGTGCCCTGGCCACAATGGACTCCGTAATAGAAATGACATCTCTGTCATTTAATTGAAAACCTTCACATTCAGCGGCCCCCAAAACACTGTCAACAACAATCTGTGCCAAATCATCGCCTTCCCGAATAATGGGACAGCGAATTCCCCTCGATACCGTACCTACTCTTCTTTCCATTTTTCCTCTCATTCTGCCGCCTGCAGACGGCTCTTCCACTATATGGCCGAGGTATTTTTCCCGGCTATAATTCTACGCCATAAAGATTATACTTAAAATCCCCTCTAAAATCAACTGATTGTTCCTTACTACCTGTGAGCCTTAAAGATCAGCTTCAGCTCACCGCCTTCCTGACTGTTCCTGTAGGACCACGCTCTCCTTGCTGAAACTATTATATCAATAACAAAGGCGATGCCAAATATCACAACAATAAATAGTCCTATATTTTTCGGAATTCTGATAATTACCATTTCAACCACAGGCTCCACCAGACGGAACACCAGAATGGCGGCAAATCCGAACAGAACGGCATTTCTCAGACATACCCGGCCCTTGATGTTAAAGCGCATATGGGAATAATCCCACCACTTGGAATGAAACAGCTTTTCCAGAATCCCGCCCACCACATATTCAAACACAGAGCAGAATATCACGCCAAAAGCAAACAGCGCCAGATAAGAATCCTTCACGCTGCCCAGGCATGCGGCGGCCCCCGCCATTCCTATGCCGTATATGGGACAGAAGGGCATATGTAAAAAGCCTCTGTTCTGAAATTCCCCCGCCTCTATTCTCATGTCAACAACCTCAATCAGCCAGCCAATGACTCCCCAAAAAATAAATATCAAAAACAATTCATAAACTCCATACACAAAAGGCACATTCATATCTCTTTCCTCTGTATCCCTGAAATATCTTTTTCTTTTCTAAAGTCACCTACGTTACTTATTCTACCATAGTCCTTTTTATTTTTCCACTAGTAATAAAATTTACTGCAACAGTTCAGCCGTACAGAATTAAACAAATCACTTGACATTGACGTAACGTAAACCCCTATACTATAGATACAGGCATAGTGAATCAGCATGACGGGACAGCCCGGGATATGCAGGCAGGGGCAGGGTATGGGAAAAAAATATACGGCGGGTGAACTGGCCCGGTGGGCGGGGGTGTCCGCCCGGACAATCCGATTTTATGAAGAAAAAGGCATATTGCGGCCCAGGGAACGGTCAGCCGAGGGGTATCGCCTGTATGATGACAGCGCCATCGTAAGGCTTCAGGAGATACTGATGCTGAAGCATGTGGGCCTGTCCCTGGAAGAAATTCAGCAGGCATTGCAGCAGGGGGAAGAGCTGTCGGTGAGCGAGCTGCTGGCCCGTCAGAGGGCGCTGGTTCTGGAAGAGCGGAACCGTCTGGATCGTATTCTGGCGGTCATCAGCCAGGCGGAGCGGCACTGTCAGGATGGACAACTGCCCGTATCCCGCTTTGTGGAGATCATGCAGCTCGTGACCAGAAATCAACAGGCCAATTTTCGCTATGGTCTGTATGAACGCTATGCAACCAACAGGCAAAGGTGGCATGAATGGCTGTTTGACAGGCTGCCCCTAAGGCCCGGGATGCGTGTGCTGGATGTAGGCTGCGGCCATGGGAATGTCTGGCACAGCAGCTGGAAGAGGATTCCCGGAGACTGCCGGATTACCTTGTTGGACAAGGAGACGGATGGATTGCAGTTTCTGCACGGAATCTATCTGAAACGCCGCAGGGAACTGGCGGAGGGAACGGCATTTTCCTTCCTGTGTGAGGATGCGGAGGAATGGGAATGTCAGGAGGCAGAGTATGACTTGATTCTGGCAGGGCATCTCTGGAGTTATATACGCGAGCAGGAAAAACTACTTGAGAAGTTGCACCGTGGGCTGAGGAAGGGTGGCAGACTGGTGTCCACCTTTACCTCCCAGGTCTCGGTTCCGGATGTAAACCGAATATTGGAACCCGTGCTGGGAAGGAGTGTGCTGAAGCCATATGGGGAACGGAAGCAGGCTTTCACGTCCCGTATGGAGAAACTTTTTTCCGGAGAGTTTGGCAGTGTATCGCGGATGACATTTCATAACAGTCTGCGGATCGGGCACCCGGAGGAACTGCTGCGGTATCTGTACGATGTAGACGGAGAGCTGGAGATGCGGATCAAATCACGGGAACAGGAAGTCCGAAAATATCTGCAGGAACTGATCCGGCAGGGACAGACACCGGAAATCGGCACAACGGCGCATTGCTACTGCTGCGAGTGACAGGTGTGGCATTGCCGAAAAATGAATTTTTAACAGGAGGAAAAGAAGATGATACCGGCAAGAGATAAAGCGGAGGAATTGCTGAAAGATGCCGAATTATGCAATCCCGGCCCATGGGCGGACCACAGCAGGGTGGCGGCCAGATGTGCAGAGCGGATTGCAGCAGCCTGCGGGGATATGGACCCGGATAAAGCCTATGTGCTGGGCCTGCTCCATGATATAGGCCGTAAATTCGGAGTCAAACATATGGGGCATATTTATGATGGATACCATTATATGACAGAGCTTGGATATGATGAGGCGGCCCGGATCTGTCTCAGCCATTCTTTCACCATCCAGAAGCTGGAGGACTACATAGGGAACTGGGATATTTCCATGGGACAGCAGGAAGAACTTCGAAACCTGCTGGAAAAATTGGAATACGATGACTATGACAGACTGATCCAGGTCTGCGACAGTCTGGCGGGAATTGCTGTGATGGACATGGAGGATCGCATGGCGGATGTAAAGCGACGCTATGGCGCTTACCCCCAGGACAAGTGGGACAAGAATCTGGATCTGAAAACGTATTTTGAGGAGAAAATGCAGCAGGATATTTACGAGGTTGTGGGTAAAGAGTAAGCTAAAGCAGTACTTTCAGTAATTTAACGGGATAAGGAGGAAAGGGTCATGGCTTCATGGATGGTGCATTTGCGGGTGGCAGACAAGCTGTTGGATCACATTGAGGGAATTAGGGAGACGGAGTTTATCGTGGGAAACATCGCCCCGGACAGCGGCGTACCCAATGCAGACTGGACGGTCTATACGCCGCCCAAGGATGTGTCCCACTTTAAGACCTATCTGGCGGATGGAACATCCATAATAGATGTACAGACTTATCTGCGGCAATATTTCACGGCAGAAAAGAGAGCGGACTACAGCAGGGAACAATACTCCTTTTATCTGGGGTATCTGACCCATCTGCTCACAGACCGGGAGTGGGTTGCCCATATATATAAACCCAGCATTGCCAGATACCCGGAGGCCTATGCGGCGGATTCTTATAAGCTGCTGTGGACGCTGAAAAAGGACTGGTATGATCTGGATTTTTTGTATCTGAAAAAGCATCCCGACTTCAGGGCTTTTCATATATACGAAAATGCGATGGGTTTTATCAACACTTATATGTATATTTTTGCGGAGGATGCCTTTGAGAACCGGCGGGAATATATTACAGGCTTTTACCGGGGCGGCAGGGAAGATATCGAGAGGGAGTATCAGTATCTGACTGAAGCCCAGGCGGACCGGTTTGTGGAGGACTGTGTAGAGGCTGTATTGGAAAAATTGGAGGGAATATGAAGAACAATGATTTTGTAATCCTGGTGACAGGGATTCCGGCTTCGGGCAAAAGTATGCTGGCGGAGAAGCTCTCCACAGATCTGGGCATTCCGTGGTTTTCCAAGGATCGGATCAAGGAGGAGCTTTATGACACTATCGGTTTTGCATCCAGGGAGGAAAAGATAAGGCTGGGCGCAGCGAGCACGGAGGTGCTGTATTATCTGGCGGAACAGATGATGCAGTGCGGCAAGTCCTTTATTCTGGAAAATAATTTTGAGGCGGCTTCCCGGCCGGGTCTGGTGCGGCTGCTGGAACGCTATGGATACCGGACGCTGACCCTGCGCCTGACGGGAGATTATGCCCGTATCTATGAGCGTTTTGTTCAGCGTGAGAACAGCCCGTTAAGGCATCCCGGCCATGTGACCAACAGCCAGTATTCCAGGGAGGAAGGTGCAGTTCCCAGTCCAACCGTTACCCTGGAGCAATATATTGCGGCAATCCGGGCAAGGGAGATGGACAGTTTTTGCGTGAGCGGCCAGGTGATCACTGTGGACACCACGGATTTTTCCAGGGTGGACTGGGATAAACTATATCGGGAGATAAATTTTTTTTGCCGTGAAAATTTCAGTCTGCAAAACCTTTCAGATAAAGAAGATTTTCAATAATAACCTGACCTTTCCACCAATTTTTACTGATCACCCATTCGTCATGATAGTCCTCCCATTGCCACGGAATCTCCCAGGAGCCGTCCGCAAGTTGAGTCTTGATTATATGCTCACATTCATAATCGGCAATAGCTTTGTTCGCCGAATAATACTCGCTTTCTTTTGAATCAATAAAGCAGGAAGGCTTACACACATAACCGCTCCATTTTGATATATCAGTATCAATGAGTTGATTTATGGACTTGTGTAATTTTTCCTTAAGTTCACCAAAGGAAATATACTCCGTTACTTTTCCTTTTTCAAAAAGCTCCGCCATCCGCATATAGCAGGCACAGGTGTGCTTATCCGATATCCCATCAGGCGAAAGTGCCGAAATGGCTTCATTGGCAACCCTGACTCCAAGCTTAAAACACTCACTATCCTTCTCTGCGTAGCGGGCAATAAAACCTGCAATTTGAGCTGTTCCGTTATAGTCAGTGTGGCAGCTGCTGACGCTCTCCGTATGCCACCAGGGAGCGTGAGGATAATCATTATTGCTTTCTACAGTTATCGCCCAGCATTTACCGTTAAAATGCTCTCCCGCTGCATACCACTTCAAGAGTCCTTGAATGACCGGATGCTTCGCATCTTCAAAATCAATTTCTCTTATAATGTCACCTGCCGCACCGGAATGTAAAGGTATGGAATTCGGATTCCAGCAATCCGCTTCAACCGCATGGCCAAAACCGCCATCTTCGTTTTGGTAGTAAGATAATACATTCATAACCGCTTCTTTACTGCCATTTTCAAAATGATATTGAAAACGTGCCAGATCAAGCGGTCTGGCATTTCTATACATAAATGTTTTTGCTTTTTCAAAAGTTATATTTTTCATTGCAATCTCCCTCTCAGCCATTCCTTCAGCATACCTGTCTTAACCTGCCAGTCATACAGTTCTTTTATGGTGCTGACCACCTGTTGTCCGCCCAGCCGGATTTCTTCGGCATCCGCCGCCTCCAGTCCCAGCGCGCGTTTCAGATTGTATTCCAGCCACCCAAGCATCCCTGCAAAGCTTCCTGCAAACACGCTGTCCCAGTCAGCCTGTTCCAGGCTCATATGTTTTTGATAGGCTGCCGTCATTGCGCTAAAATATTCCTGCCTGATTCCCCCTTTCCCGTCACCGGTCCAGTAATTGACCACTTCCAGAAACTCCTGAAAGGGATTTACATATCCCGCGGCTTCCCAGTCAATAATATAGGGTTTCATCCCATTCCACAGCACATTTTTAGGGTCCAGGTCCCTGTGGCTGATGACCGTATTGGCCCCAAGGCTCTCCCCTGCGTCGCAGGCAGCTTTGTTCCATGCATATATGTCTCCGGCCGCCTTCCTGTATCCGGCACACCACTCTGCTTCCGACAGCCCTTTTTGCTCTGCAGTCCAAAGATATTTCTCCCAGTCATACATCTCCGGGCCGTCTTCCTCCGGAAGTGCCTCTTCCCCGCTCACATTTAACCCGTGTATCCTTCCCAGTATATCCCCTATGGCCCGGCAGTGCTCTTCCGTTATTTCCGGCGGAAACACGGAAGCCCCCTCTGCCCAGGGGAAGATCATGTAATATGTTCCGTCCAGCTCCTGAACTTGATTCCCCTTAATCTCCAGAGAAACCACCGCCGGAATCTCACGGATAAAATTCGCCGCAATTTTTTCAGAACGGATCATATTCCGCAGGGCTGACGGTCTTTTCATGATTTCACTGTTCAATACTTTCACTGCAAATGTTCCCTTTGAAGTTACTACACGATACATTTTGTGCAGCAATCCGCCATGGATTTTCTCCGGGCTGTTAAGCAGTTTTCCCAAACCAAGGACTGCTGCGAGTTTTTCTAATTCTTCATTTTGCTCCATTTTGCTCTCCTGCCTCCAAAATCTCCTTCTGCTTCTTCCTGCTGAAGCTGCCAAGCACAAGCAGGCGTGATTTGTCAAGCAGGTCCTTCAACAGATCGTCCGGCACCACTCCGTCCGGTTTCACCGAATTCCAGTGTATCTTGTTCATGTAAAAACCCGGAACAATGTCCTCATACTGCTGCCGCAGAAAATGCCCTTCGTCCGGCTCCAGTTTCAGCGTAATGTAATAGGGCTCATCATTTTCTCCCAGGCAGACTGCGGCAAACATCTTATCCCCTATCTTATAGCGAATCCAGTTCCAGTCTTTCTGCAGATCTTTCGTCACTCCCGGCTTGCTTAACAAATAGTCGTCAATCCATGTGTATCTCATATTTTTCTCCTTTATGATTACAGCAAGTCCCGGGCAGAGACTCGAAAAACCGTTGACTTGACTCTGCCCTGAATTCTGCGTCAGCAGATTCATTATACCATAACAAACACGTCACCTGTATGACATGTTTAAAATATAATAAAAATTGAGCTGCCGCTTCACGATTTTGCAATTTTCTGTATCCCATAACAGGATTATGCCAACACCTTTTGTCATTCTGTCAACTTATGGCTGCGGCAGTAGTCTTTATATAGGAAAAAATCAGATTCGCCGTCTCATCCACCCCAATGGAACTGTCAACGCAAAGCTCATAGCTGTGGGAATCCCCCCACCTCTTATTGGTAATACTCTCATAATACGCCTTTCGGGCCGCATCAGAACGCTCAATGCTCTTCTCCGCCTGTTCCTACGTGTCCCCGTACATCTCCATCACTTTCCTGATGCGGTATGTCTTCGGCGCCGTAATGAAAACCCGCACAATATTTTATGATTTCTCAAAACATAATCCGCCGAACGGCCCACAATAACACAGGAGCCTGCGTCCGCAAGCTTGCGTATTGCCCGGTCCTGAGCCGTGATCGCCTCCTGAACCACATTGCTTCCCAGGTACAGATCACGCATCACTGCATTTTCATCGGAGTTCAGATTGGAGATAAACTCCTGTGTCAGTCCGCTTTCATGTGCGGCAACTGCGATCATTTCCTTGTAATAGCACGGAATCCCCAGTTTCTCTGCAACCAGCTGTCCGATTCACTTTCCCGCAGAACCATGCTCGCGGGACACCGTAATCACCACGCCGCTCTTTGTGGGATATGCGGGCAAGACGCTTTCGGAAATTCTGCTCCCTTCCGCCGCACTAAGCTCCTTCCAAAGTCTTGCCATAACTCCCGCCGTTATCGCGATTGCAAGGATATCCGCCGCGGGAGCCGCCCAGAAAATGCCGGTCACTCCAAGGAATATCGGTACAATCAATGAAAGCACGATCAGAAACACATCTCGCAGTACGGAAAGCGGCGCTGCGGCTTTGGCATGACCGATTGACTGCAGAAAAATCGCACACACCTTCTGTACACAGGTGAAGATGATCAGCGACAGGTAAATCCGCAGACATCCCACTGCAAACAGGGTGTAAAGCTCTCCATCCGCCCCAAACATACGAATGAACACCTGGGGAATTGCTTCAAACAGCACCGTGCAGACCAGGCAGACGATAAACGTCCATGAAACAACCAGTTTCAACAGTGATTTCACTCGTTCATATTTTCCTGCCCCATAATTATAACCCACGATCGGCTGTGCGCCGGCGGCAATACCGATGGCGATATTCAGCACAATCTGGAACAGCTTCATAATGACAACAAATGCCGCAAGAGGAATATCCGCACCGTATACGGATTCGGCGCCGTAACGCACCAGCAGGATATTATTTACTACGGTGATAACCACGATGGACAGCTGTGTCAAAAGACTCGATGTCCCCAATGCCATAGTTCTCTTTAATAACACAAAATCCAACCGAAAACTGCCTGCCGAGATATGAAACGTTTTACTTTTCAACAGATAAGCCGCGCAGATGAGAAAGCTTACAAACTGGCCCAGAATCGTGGCGTATGCGGCACCCTTGATTCCCATGTCCAGCACAAAAATCGCCACGGAATCGCCGATAATGTTGATCACCGCTCCCACCAGCATGGCTCCCATGGCATAGCGGGGACTTCCATCCGCACGGATAATGGATGCCAGCGTATTCTGCACCATGGCAAGGGGCATCATTGCATAAATGATAAATCCGTAGTCATGGGCCATGTTGAGGTTTGCATCCGTTGCGCCGATCAGCCGCAGCAGACTGTCTCCGCAGAGATAGCTGACTGCAATAATGACCACGCCGGAAAGAAAGGAACATAGAGCTGCGTTTCCCACTGACCTGTGAATTGTTTCCGTTTCATTGCGCCCCAGAGACACACTCAGCGATGCCGCTGCACCGTCGCCGAAAAACAGCGACATTCCCCATCCCACCACAGTAATGGGGAAAATAACACCGGTTGCGGCATTGCCCAGATAACCGATACCATTGCCCACAAAGATCTGATCCACGATGTTGTAAAGACATGAGATAATAAGTGAAAAGATACAGGGTATTGCAAACTGTGCAAGCAGTTTTCCCACCTTTTCCGTACCGAAATATTGATTGTTTTCCATAATTCTTCCTGATTCCTCCTTTTTTTGTGCAAAAAAAGACACATGCAGCATCCGTACCGTAATCAGATTTACGCGCGGTGCGCCACATGTGTCGTTCATTGCTCTTTAATTTACGAATGATATTTTACTGCTTGAATTTTTTCAAATCAACGGACATTTTTCACAATTTTTACGGGGAATGTGCTTGTGCATATTGCTGTCTTCAGGCACCACTAATGGAAATACATTGCTGTCCTATTATAATTGCTTTTATGCATTTTATCAAAAGGTTAATGTTGCGCTAATGTCCTCTTGTACGCCTGCTTCCTTTCGTACATCATAGTATCAGCCCGTTTCATTGTGCTGTACAGGCCTCCGCCATCCTCATTCTCCGTATAGATTGCATATCCCACTGCAACACTGACTGTCACAACAAATCCCTTGTTGTTCAGCTCCTGGATTTCCTTCTCCAGCAGCAGCAGTTTTTCATCTATCTTGTCCTGAGAAATATATGGCGACCAGGCGCAGAATTCATCCCCGCCGATGCGGTAACACTGGCCTTCCTGTGCAAAAAGCTTCTTTAAAATCTCAGCTGCCATTTTTATATACCGGTCCCCAAAGTCATGGCCGTAGGTATCGTTACATTTCTTTAAATCATTCAGATCAAACATGAAAACAACGGTCGGCAGTATGGTTTCCCTTCCTGCTGCTCTGTCCGGCTCCATGCGCTTTTCCAGATCCTCCCTGAAAGCAGTACGATTGGAAAGCCCTGTCAGCTCGTCGGTATAAGCAAGCTTACGGTATAGTGCACTTTCTCTTGCCTGCTCCATCAATTTACGGGTTCTCCGTACATTTACAATTCCCATCACTGATATGTAGAACAAAAATCCCATGCTGCCCAACGGTGTGCTCATATTACCAAAACGATAAATCGCCAGCTCCAGTATGGTACTTATCAAAATGACCAGTACACAGATACTGTTGATCTTTACCTGCCCGGCAAGCCCGTGCAATGCAATTTCACGGATAGTCATTGCCACAACAACTACCACACACAACAGGAGACAGATATGTGTCAGCAGCAAGGTTTCCCGCAGATCATACATTCCCGTTATCTGCAGAATGACCCTCACAGCAATTACCGCACAGTTAATATAGCAGCAAATGCTCCACAGTTTGCTTTCCCCATTATGGTACATGTGGCGCAGAAACAGCATAAACGGAATCGGCAGGGTCATCAGCATCAGGTGCGATACAACTACAATCATCATACTGCACGGGAATATCCAATCCGGTATCTGTGTCTCAAAGGCAGACCAGACACCCAGCATTGTGGCAAATATCGCAAATTGAATAATGGCTTCGGAATCCTGTGCTTTCTTTACCACCAACAGCCCATAAAACAGCATGGCAATACCCGCCAGTGCAATTGCCCCGGACAAAGCAAGCCGTAAAAACCGTTCAGCCAGAATTTTGCGTTCGATTTCCCGATAAGATCCGTAGAAAAAGCTTCCCTTCGGTGTGCTGTCACTGTAAACCGGCGTTACCAGAAATACAATCTCCCTGCCAGCATCCTCCTCTGTCAGCAAGATCGTATTCCAACAGAAGCCCGTAGTCTTAATCGTACTGTCCTCCCCTCGCTTCAGTTCATACACTATTTCCCCGTCAATGAGTACTTCCAGATTCATATGCACGGTATTGTATATGATTACCTTCTCACTCGTGTTTTCCGAAGGCAAAATCCGCCTGTAGCAATAGGTACTGCCCTCATGGGTCATCTCCATGCTGTCATCCCATATAACAACCTCTTTTTCCCCGATTCCGATATTTATCCGATTGCGGATTGAAAATGCGGCAACAACAGCATATATAATTCCTATTAACAGTATGGTAAAGTATATTCCTGTAACGCGTTTCTCCATTCGTATCACTCCCTTCGCAGTGCTGCATTCGACTGCACTACATTCGCAGTGCTGCATTCGACTGCACTACATTCGACAGCACTACATTCGCAGTGCTGCATTCGGGAAATCAGAGATTTCCCTCATTCACGGGCATTCGCCCTATGAAAAAAGACAGACGAAAAGCTGTTTCTATGCGAGCATAGCACAGCTTTTCGTCTGCCTTTTTTCGCACTGCTCATTGCTTTTGTGAACATTATACCGCAATGGCACTGAGCGGGCAAATATTTTTTGATATTATATGAAAAAAAATGTAGAAAAGCGTTACTCTATTATCAGTATTTCCGCACCGGTCTTTTTGATCCTGCCGGCCATCAGCCAGGCAAATCCATAGAACAACACGGTTACAACAACTGCGGGAAGCAACATTGAAACCGGATCCAGATGTGAGGTAATCCTGCTGATACCGGTCATTTTCAAAACGGCGGAAGCCAGCGGATCAGTGAAAATCGCACTCCCTATGACACCCAGCATTGAACCCAGCGCGGTTATGATCGCAAATCTCAGCGCAAAGGAATTGCGGAGCATTCCGGATGAAAAGCCCAGGGATTTGTAGATTCCCAGATCTCTCTTTTCCCGATATAATATTCTGTGTCCGGTCATAAAGGCCACAACAATGATAAAGAATATGGATACCACATACTCTGATACATTCATTGCTGATATTACATCCAGAACATTTTCAAGGCCGCTCCAACTGTTCTCATCCACCAAAACATCCTCTCCGTAGGTTTCCTTCAGCCAGTCCGCAATTTCTTCGGTCTTCGTATCGTCTTCAAAAATATAGCAGACAGAAATTCCGTATTTATTTGCATTGTCCCCATCCCTGTGGCCGCCGATACTTGTATAGCCATCCATATTCATGCCGAAATTTGCTCCCACATCATTGGGACATTGGTAAATACCGCTTATCAGAAAATCACCTGTATTACCCTGATAAGTCACCTGCACCGTATCTCCGATCTTTACTCCCAGGTCCTTCGCAACAAATTCCGTTATCACAATCTCATTTGCATACTTACAGGTACGCCCCTCCAGTATATGATAGTATTCCGGCTTTGAAATACTGTACATGATATATTCCATATTATTGATGGTGCCCTTTGTCCCCCGCATGGTATAACTGTCAACAATGCCTGCTTCGGCAAGCATTTTTTCCTCCGCTTTCTCCTGTATACCGTTCTCTGAGTACAAAACGTCCAAATCATAGTCGGATACATTTAAGGCGGTCATAAGACCTTTGCCATCTTCTCCTATCCATGCGCCAAGCCTTCCCATAATGGATAAAAAGAAGACCAGAAGAGCCGCCACCAGGCAGGCGCTGATATACTGCTTTTTCCCGGAGAGCAGCTGCCTCAGCGCCAGCCAGAAGCCCAGCCCCTTTTGATGAATCGTCACAGCAAACCGGTCTTTAAAATACACGTCATCCGCCCCGCCTCTGATAGCGCGGATCGGTGTTATATGCCCGATTCTGACGGTTCCCACAGCGATAAATACAGCAAAAATGAACAGCACCGACCCCAGTGCGGCAAGACTGTACAGCCATGGAAGTCTGTCGGTTATCATAACGCCGTCTATGACTATCATCAGATGATTCACCGCCTTCGCCACAAAAACAGATAAAGGGAGTCCCGTTAACATTCCGGCCAGAATAAGGATAACATACTGCAGGATTTGTACCCTCCGCAGATCTCCCTTCGTATACCCTACCGCTTTCAAAATACCCATATCCACATAATCTTCTTCAATCGTACCGGTAATGCTGCGCCCGATCACGATCAGGGCAACGATCAAAAGTACCAGCACAAACACTAAGAGAATACCGGATATGATTCCATGGAACATCAGCATAAAACCGGCAATCGCCGTTTTTTGATAAGCGGCAATGGTATATTGCATTAAATCTGTCCGCTCATTCAATACCCTCTGCAAATCACTTCCTGAATGCACGCCGGTATCCTTTCCTGAAATGTGAAAAGCATATGCACTCGTTCCCAATGCCGCGCCTTCCGCATGTTCGTACGCGCTCTTCAGGTCATTTATATCATTCTCGTTAAATAGAATACTTTTAAATCCCATCAGGGAGCTTCCGGCTACCGGGTCTTCCAGATAACCTTTGATTCGATAGTGTCTTACATCCGCATCCCCGGTAATGAGAATGTCTACATTGTCTCCGATTCTGGCATTAAACAGAGATTGAAACGAAGGCGAAACATAAACCTCCCCTTCTTTGGGTGCGGCGGGATATGCACTTATTCCGCTCAGATCATCCTCATAGATATAAAAGGCATGTGCTCCCTCTTCCCAGGCAATTCCAAATGCGGAACTGTTATGTTTGATTCCGTTCACACTGAATGTAACGAACAGCATCGGCTGCAAATCCGCCTTCTCCACTTCCTCCAAAGCTTCAATCTGTGCTTTGAGCCCTTCGGTATCAGCGGACTCCCTCACCCAATAAGTAATATCTCCGTACCCGATTCTTTCCAGCTCCCGCTCCTCGAAATCGCTTGCGTTTACAAAGACATTGATGACCGCACACATGCAGACCGTGATAATAAAGATCAATATTCCCACACCGATAAAGGTGCCTTTCTTGCTTCTGAAATTAGCCTTTATTAAAGTAAAATAATTCATCCTGCCACCCCCTTACCATTCATTGGAAGTCAGCCAGGCATCCACCTGCCGTTCACGGTTTTTTTCCTCTTCCTTTTGATAAGGCGGCAGGGGCATTTCTCCGATAATTTTCCCATCCTCCAGGTACAGCAGGCGATTCGCTCTGACGGCAGCCCTGATATCATGAGTGACCATCAGAATACTTTGCCCCTTCTGATGAATTTCCGTCAGTAAATTCAGTACCTCCTCCGTATTTCGCTTATTCAGCGCACCCGTGGGTTCATCCGCGAAGATAATTCCGGGCTCATTGATCAAAGCTCTTGCGATTGCCGCCCGCTGCGCTTCCCCGCCGGAGACCTGACACGGCAGGCGGTCCGCCGCCTGCTCTACATGCATCTGTGTCAGCAGTTCTCTGGCGCGCTGTCTGACCTCTGCTGAGGATCTTTTTTTGCCCTGATATCCTGTTACTGTTACATTTTCCATCAAGGTAAGGTTAGACACAAGGTGGGTCTGTTGAAAGACAAAGCCGAATTCCTGACTGCGCAGAGCGGCCATCTCTTTCTCCTTCAGTTGATTGATCTCCCTGCCTTTATATATGACCTTGCCGCTGGTGGGCAGATCCATGCCGCTGAGTGCATAAAGCAGGGTGGATTTTCCGGCTCCGGATGAACCCATGATCACCGTGAAATCTCCCTCATAGATTTCAGTGTTCACCATGTTAAGCACATGATTCTGCACCCCGTTGCTGGCATAGCTTTTGCAAAGGTCAGTTGCTTTTAACAAACCAGACTTCATAACATCTCTCCTGTTCTTTTTGTTTTATATCCCATTTATAACAAAAGAATTATTAAGAAGTCTTTAAGTCTAACATATTTTTTATCAATTTTCAATTATTTAAAATCGGCCGAATTCCAATATTTAAGCAGTTTCTATCAAATTACTATTTCCTTTAAAATGCCACTCAAAATTCTATTAGTGACATTATTAGTGACACTATGTTTGTTCTATTGATTGAATTATCTTTTAAAGCCGTCACATATTATACTACCTTTATATCGGAAACGCTGAATTGCCTGTACTATTGAAATATTCCTGTGCGTGTTTTCTCATTATCCTGAAAAATGTCTCTCCGTCAACCTGGAACACATAAGTTTCATTGCCTGAGCTCCTGTTGTTTCCGGCAGAGATTCCTAGCTTGGAAAACACGTTGAGGATAACCTCCTCATTTGCCTGCCTTATGGTGTCAAGCGGAGCTTCGATATTTGTCCCATGTTTCTGATTACCAAGCACCGCAAGGAACTCCCTGTTTGCCGGGATGACTGCTCCGGTGGCAAGGCGCGGTATTTCGCTAGAAATCGTAGGAACATTTTCGATGCCATACATAGAAAACCCGGTATTTAAGGCTCCACCAGATGATGCTGCCATTCCACTGGATATATTTGCCATCGCGCTGGATATATTTCTGGTAATATCGTTTAGCTTTTGATAAAGCCTGTTTTCCATGCTAATTATTCCGTCCAAAAAACTGGACATAGAACTTTTTCCAACATTGAAGAGCAAAGGAATTAATCCCGAAAATTTTTTTGCTATTTGCGATATGTAATTGGATACTACATTTTGGGTGCTGAATATATTATCATTTATACCCTTATTATATCCTTCTACAAAATCTTCACCCAATTTCATTGTCTCCTTTGAAGGAGAATTGGGATCTTGTGCTTTTCGTAAAGATTCTATTCCTGATTTCCCGATATCCTCTGCCGCATCCTCAACTTCTTTTACTTTGCTTAATATGCCTTTTTCGTATCCTTGACCAAAATCTTCTCCTACTCCCTGCATTCCTTCAGACATCATCTGTGACAGATCCGATATAGTATTTTCTACCGTATTGTATGCACTTTTAGAATTTTCCAAGGTATCCAGGGCTTCTTTGTGTTTCAGAAGAAACACATCATACAGCTTTTCAATATCATACAAATCTTCAGCTGCTTTGGGAAGATATACCATTTCTTCTGTGCCAAATTTTGTAGCAATATCGTATAACTGTCCGTACAATTCAACCAAGTCTTCCGTCTCGTCAACACTGGCTTTTGCCAAAGTATTCAGCAAATCTTGCGACGCTGTGGCACGGTCAAGCTTTTCTACGCCTTGCGACAAAAGCACTCCTATGTCTTCATATGCTATTTCATTCTGAACGTAAGATCATTATACTCGTTTTGCAGTCTTGATAGTTCTTCTTGTGCATCGGCCGCCGTATTTGTCGCTTCTTCAACATCTTTTAATGCTTCTCTTCTTTTCTTGTACGCTTCCGTTCATTCTTCTGATATTGCGTTTAATTGTATTTCTCTTAATCTCGCATCTATAACATCGTTTATGGCGTCCCTCGTTCCATTTATTAATCCTGTCTGTTCATCATAATATTGATTTAATTCTGGTGCTTTTTCAATTAAAAGTTGTGCAAGTCTTTGCATTTCTTCTGTTTCTTCATTTGTCAGATTTTCTTTTTCATATAAGTCAAAATACCTGTCTGCCAAATCTTTTGCCATTTGCATTTCGCCAACGCCAGCATTTTGCACATACTCCATAGAAGCGGCCATTCTATCTTTTGTTGCTTGCGCAGATTCATTTAATCTTGTGGTTATGTTGGACAATTTTTCTCCAAAAGCTTCCAACTCTTTGCTTTCGGCAAGGTTTTCAAATGCTTCCTTTCTAGCTTCGTTTATTCCCATAATCGCCCCAGCCAACCCCGTTGCGCCTACGATCACAGCAGTAAAAGGATTAGAGTGGCCAATTAATTTTAACGCCGCAACAGCAATTCCTGCACCACCAGCTATCTTTCCAAGCGAAGCAACAAGATTATCGGAACCAATTTCTATTTCTTTAAATCCGTTTTTTACAAGAGCAAATTCTCCTGCTACCCCAAGAGCGCCAATAGAAAACTTTTGAAATTGTGTTAAATTATTTCTTATATTTTCTAGTGCACGGCTAAATCCTGCGCTTATGTTTTTATCTTTAAATCCAACCCCTATTGCCCACAGACTTTTTTTTAACACTGTTCCAAGCTTTTTAAATCCTGTGATAAACTTTGTGGATGTTATTTTATTGAATATTCTCGGTATGGTCGCGAGCGAAATTAGTGTAGCTTCAAAAGGTGCTGACGCAAACGCTCCGGCATAAACTTCCAGAACCGCTTATACGCTTCCCAAACTACGCGCCCAACAGACTTTAAAATTGAAAACCAATCTAATCCAGCAAAAAAATCTCCTATCTTCCGCCCAATTCCTAACCAGTTTACTCTGTCGATGGCTTTTGCAAAAAAATTAAATATTCCGGCCACAAGAGAAGATATATCTTTTCCAGCCTGAAAAAAATCCCCAACAGAAAAATCTTCTATTATTTTTTTAATGTGTTCTTTTAGATTTTTTATTACTTCTGTTAATTTGAAATAATTTTTAGTAATTGACACTTCTTCAAACATCTGTCCTGCGCCGCCATTATTCGCACCGACTTTATCAGATGTTAAATTGTTCAGTTTATCAAGGGAGCTTAACTGCTTATTTTGCGCTTTATTCTGGTCTTTTAGTGCCACTGTAGTCTGCCTGATCGCCCTCGTATAAGTTCTCTGGCCTGTGATCGCCGCCATAAACTGCCCTACAGTATCAAGCAGGTTTGTCATAGCGTCCGTTACCATTTGGATATATGGCATGGCAATTTCTACAAGTGGCTGGAATGCGGCAGCAAGCGAATTCTTTAATGTGAGTGCGCTTGCTTTTATGCCGTCAACCTGATTCTAAAATGCCACCACGCTTGCATCATTGTAAAGATTGGTAAATCCTTCTTTGATCGCTGATCTCAATTTGTTTATGAGTACATAAAGACTTCTGATTCCAACTCCGTACTTAAGCATGTTCTTAAGACCGAGTTTTAAGGAATTATTCATTCCCTTCATGGCTTTGTTTGCCGTTTTTACTCCGTCTCTTGCGGCTTTTCCAATTCTTTTATATCCGTCCGCGTTTTTATTTTGTTTTGCAAGCAATTCGGAATGACGCTGATTTAAAATGGCAAGATCATTTTGTGCATATTGCAATTGCTGACTAAGGTTTGCATATTCTTGCGTATTTCTTCCAAGTGTAAAAGCCTTCCCGGTGTCCACAAGCTGTTGCATTTCTTCTTTGGCATATTCAATATAATCCTTTGAAGCTTGTATTCTCTGATTAAGTCTATCCCAAGCTGCGCCGCTGTCTTTTCCTTCGTTCTGCATTTGGGCTTGCTTTTCGATTAGCTTTCCGAGTTCTGTTTCTGCCTTTGCAATATCCTTCTCAATGGCTTTATATTCCTGTGTAGGTATTTTCACATCCAGGAGCGCGTCCATTTTTGAGTGCAAGGAAACAACCTTATCAGCCGTTTTAACGATACGGTTTTCAAGAGACATAAGCTGTGCAGATGCGTTTCGTGTATTTATTTGTGTATTTATCCTTATACTTCCGTCATACTGCGCCATAAAAAAGACACCTCCACATAGCAGAGATGCCTTTTCTCTGCCTGTAACTTTTTCAGGTTAGCGGCTGAATCCTGTTATCAGCCGGTATTATTTCTATTTACTTTACAATGGACAGGACATTCCTTCGGATGCGATCTTCATCAACTGGCTTAATTACTCCTGCAGTAAGCAGTATCTCCAAAATAACCTTTGCAGAAATGCCTGCAGCAATCTCCATAGAATTGAAAATCATTCTGGAAAAAACCTCTTCTATGGTGTCCTTATTCGTACAATTCCGGGTTAATGCGCTTGTAATTTCCTCCACAATGTCCTCCTGCTCATTCCACTTTACAAACTGCTCATGAATCATAGACTGCAATGCCGTAGCGGTCAAATTATCCATTTTCCACCTCCATATTATTTTCTTTCTGCTGCTTTTTTAACGCACAGTCCAGATAGTGAAAGAACAATCTCCTCGCACCATAAAAATTTGTCCGGCCCAGAGTACACCTGCCAAGCTTCTCATGAAATTCAAGGCGCTCATAGGACACGCCCTCCACCACTGACAGGATGATATGTTCCGCCGCCTGTCTGTCCGCCTTGGCTGCTGCAGAGAGGACTTCTGCGTCATACTGCCCGGACCGTGCAGCCTCCAGCAGCTCATTGTAACGCTCCTCAGTGATGCCATAAGCTGACCATGGCAGCCGGATGTTTCCTGTTTCAGCTTTCTTCTCCCAATATTTTCTCTGATATTCTTTCAGTTTGTCCCGATTCCTGGCATTCCAGGCTCTCTGCTGGGCATTAATTCTGTCGCGGTTCTTACTTCGATACTGCCGCTTATAGATTTTCTTTGCTTCCTGTGCTTCCATTGTCATTCCCATACCTATCCCTCCTCGTATAATAAGTTTATAGCTAAGCAAAACAGCTATAGACTTATTCTTTTTTATGATATAGATGAAGGATAATTCAGAAGGAGAATCCTCCCCATCCTCTCCCATCTATACAGCCAATAGTTACTTTTATAATCTCTTTCTTATTGATATAGGTGAAGGTAATCAGGAGGATTCCCCTCCCAGCCTTTCATCACCTGTACAACCTATTTCCATAACTGTCTATCCTGTGGTATGATACCAGACAGAGTCTGATGTCCGAAGGCACTGCTTTTCCTCCTTTCAGCCGGTTTCGTCCGAGACTGCTTCGATAGCATTCAGCCTGGCACATATGGCACATTCCGCTGACACAGAATTTTCATCCCCAGCCACAGCACCAGCAAAAAATGCTGGCTGGGTGCATGCTCATTGGGCGCGAGGTTTCGGTCACCATATGCAGCACAGGATAAACCTTTAGCTTCAGGCTTCACAAATCCTGACCGGAATGGAGGTGATACAATGTTAAAGATCAACTATATGTCCACCTTGTTTGTTGGTATTGATGTAAGCTCAAAGACCAATGCTGTCTATGCCATGGACTTTGAGGAAAACAGATATATCTCATCATCATTTGGCAATAATCAGCCGGGTGCCGATGCACTTGTGAATATGATCGCTGAGTGTATGCACAAGCATAAAAACCTGGATACGCTTCTTATCGTACTGGAATCTACTTCCGTGTACAGCGTACATATTTCAAACTTCCTGGCTGCCAGCGAGGTTCTCATGCCCTACAAGCCTTACGTCTTCTGTGTAAACCCAAAGGCCACTTCCAATTACCGGAAGTCCTATATCGGCATGGAAAAGACCGATCCCACAGATGCATATCTCATTGCGGACTTTGGCAGGGTGGGCCGTACCAAAAAGCTGGAGCCATGGCGCGGCGGGCAGTTTATAGCCCTTAAACGCCTCACCAGGCATCGTATGCACCTTTCCGAGTGCATCACCAGGGAGAAGACCTATATGGTCTCTAATCTTTATCTGAAGTTTAGTGAACTCCAGCTCCTTGAAGGTGATGACAAGCCCTTTGGCAGTCTCTATGGTGCCACGTCCTCAGCAGTCCTGACCGAATTTTTGTCTCCGCAGGAGATCATTGATATGCCGGAAGAAGATCTGCTTACCTTCCTTGCGGAAAAGAGCAGGAACCGCATCTCTGACATATCCAAAACTTCTGATCTTCTACGGAAGGCAGCCAGGGATTCCTACCGGTTAGACAAGTGCATGTACGAACCACTGAACATATCACTGGCAAGCTCGTTTAACTGCATCCATGCCTATCAGAAAGAAATCAAGCTGATAGAACAGGCGATTGAAAAATGCATCAATGGAATGAACCCTAATGCCCTGATCATTCTTCAATCCATACCCGGAATAGGTCCGGTATGGGCATCCGGGATTCTATCAGAAATAGGCGATATAACCGCGTTCCATTCATCCGATGCTCTTGCCAAATATGCCGGACTTTACTGGCCTAAGGGTGATTCCGGAGATTTCACTTCCGAGGACAACCAAATGTCGAAAGCCGGAAATCCCTATCTTCGCTACTATCTTGGCGAAGCGGCAAACAGCGTCAGGAAGCATATCCCTGAATATGCTGATTTCTATGCCAGAAAATATGCTGAGGTAACTAAGCATCAGCATAAAAGAGCACTCGCGCTTACATCTCGTAAATTTGTACGACTCGTTTTGGGATTGCTGGTCAAAAACCAACTGTACACCGGCGAAAAGCTGGACACCAAATATAATATCGAGCCAAACTGACATTCGGTTTTATAGAAAACATACCGAAGGTCTGTTAAGGTTATCCTTTTTTCTGAAAAACATATCAAAATCTTTTTCAAAAAGTTCTTGACATATCACCAGAATGCTGTTTTCCATACCTACCATTCAATGACGCATTATGTACCAGCGGGCTCCGGTGCCGCAGGACGCACCCAGAATGTACCCATGGCCTCTATCTGCTGGTCACTGAGCCTCTTGAAATGGGAATCCTCCTTTGACCAGACACTTGATGTCGTTTCGTCCTCGCTGACCGCTTTCTTCACCATATCAGTAATAGTCTTAAATGCTTCTCTTTCGTCTGAGCCGGCTTTTCGGGCAAGGCTCCCAAATACTCTGGCGTTCTGGTTCTCGATTCCCATCTTCTCACAATGATCTGAAATCAGCCGTAGCATAGTCGGATTACTCGTATTCTGATTCACCATACCGTCAATCTCTGCATCAGTCAGCTTGATGCCAGAATTTAGAAGACGTACAACAGCATCATCCAGCCGGTTCCCATTGGCTAAATAGAAATCTGTCACATGCTTCTCATATTCTGCCTGTACTGCCTGAATTTCCTCCTGTGTCCTCTGCTGCAATTCCCGAACGTTGTTCTTATATTCCTCCTGCGCATCCAGATACCGCACCTTTTCCCTTGCCAGATAATGCTCATCACCCTTGAATTCCCTCTGGTCTTCCTGCCACCGCTTCTGCGCTGCATCCCATTTCTCCTTAAACTGGATTCGCTCCGGCGCTACCTTGGCATGAATCTCCTGCAGATCTGCCAGATATTCACCAAACGTATCATGTTTCATAGCCACATACTCCTTCCTGCCGTCTTTGGCTGCATAATATTCTCTGATTTCTCTTTGTATCTGCGCCGCTATCTTTTTCGCCTCCGCTACCACTTCCGGAGACTCCTTCGCGTAATCTGCTGAATTGGCATAAAACTCTATCGCCATAAGAGAGCGTTCCTGCCCGCATAACGTATACATTCTGCGGCTTCCTGTCTTTTTATCAAAGTTGTATTTGTCGTAGATGTCTTCATCTACCGCCAAACCGCACACAAGCTTATTCATCGCTGTCTGTTCCTCCATCTTGTCTAATCATCTATCACGATCCTCTCCGGCTTCACATAATAGCTCCTAAGTTCCACCTGAAACAGCGCTTCTCCTCTGTCATCGTGATACTTCCTAAAGTTCTTGTTGACCTCCGCAAAGGTATAATACGCATTAATCAGCCTCTCCCATTGTGTCTTGTTCATCATTTTCAAACAGTGCGGACACCGCGGCGGTTTGTCATCGTAATTCATATTGCGGTTATATAATTCAAATTCTCCTCTACAGTGAAAGCAATGCACCTTCAAATAATCCATACTCTAAATTCTCCTTTTCTTTTATGCTTTGGTTTCCCATGAGAAGATAGCTCGATATAGTGCATATCTAAGTGCATCGATACAATGATTGTTCTTATCAGGATATCCCGACAGAAGATTTCCCTCTTTATCCCGATCATACTCATATTCTACGATTTCCTTGTATGCACAGGGCGTTCTTGCCGAGTCAATGACGATTGTCCTGCGCTGCAGCCATTTCATCCCATATTCCACACTTCCTGGTTTCTTATTGACGGAGTGCGCCCACACATCCATGAAACGCAGATCCGCTATCGACTTTGGCTCTGCTGAATCGCACATAATAAAATAATCATCATACCGCCGCTTAATCTCTTTTGCCAGATCCTCATTACTGATCTTCCGTCCCACATATTCATCCAGCAGATATACTTTTTCATGATTTGGCCTGTAAGAGCATCTGATAAACGCCATAGGGTCTGGCATCCAACCGAAATCTACTCCCTGATAGATACGGTCAAATTGCATCATCTCATCATCTGTGATTGTCCGTATCTCTAGGAATTCAAATACCTGCCCGCCAGTCCCAACCGGATCACCTAAATACTCATGCTGGTATGCCCTCTCATTAACCTCTTTTAAGTGTTCTGCATCATCAAGGAACTGCTGTCCTAACCATTCCGGCGGTGCATCCAGATAACTGCTCTTATGCCGGTAACTGTCCTTACGGGGTTCATTAACATACTGGTTCGCCCAATTGCTGATGCTGATAGGCGGATTGAAACTCTTAAACACAACGAACTTCTCACCACCACGAAGGACCGACTGCTGCACTGTTCGGATTTCCTCTGGACCCTGGAACTCGTCAAGTTCTTCAAACCACAAATACTTGAAATATCCGTGACTGGTTTTCAATGACTTTGTCTTTTTTGCTTTATCAAGTCCCAGAAAGATAATCTTCTGCCCGGTAGGACGATAGATGCACTGCATAGGACTTACCCCAACCTCCCATAAATGGGACGCCCCAAGCACATCAATTGCCCAAAGTATCTGCTCATAGACCGATTCTCGGAGAGTGACCGCATATTTGCGGAATATAACCGCATTGGCATATTTATCCTTCATCATCCCAAGTATAATCTCCAACGATATGAAAGAGGATTTTAAGCCGCCTCTGCCGCCATACAGGTCATAATATGTATGCTCGCCTTTTACAATATCCCTGTGAACCGGATAGAATGCCGGAACTATCAACTTCCCAAAGTCAATCACCGTCTCCGATGCTGTCAATGATCTTCACCGCCTCTGTTAAATCCACCTTCTGTTCCTGCTTGTCCCTCCATCGTTCAGGCTTGCGGTTCTTCAGCCAGAATATCTGTGCCGTCACATTGCCTTCAATCGCGCTCTTGAACAGGGCGTTCTCTACCTGGAAGTCAGACACCTCTTTCCCTTTTTTTAGGGCAAGAAAAATCGGAATACTCTTCTTTTTCCAGTTCAGAAGCGTCCTGGCACTGATGCCAATATTCTCGGCTATCTGCACTTCTGTCAGCCCATCACGTGCCCATGACTCCAGCAAAAAGCAGCTGTCCTCTCCTTCCCACTCCTCCAT
Organism: Acetatifactor sp.; assembly: GCA_029050705.1. Classification (GTDB taxonomy): domain Bacteria; phylum Bacillota; class Clostridia; order Lachnospirales; family Lachnospiraceae; genus Acetatifactor. Next base: position 3,708 of record JAIDME010000203.1, on the reverse strand, counting down.
TGCAATTCTTGCCACCAGCGCCACCTCCTCGCTTCTTTTTCTTTCTTTTATGGTATCATGAAATCAGAAATGGATTGTACCATTCTTTATCGCTTCTGCAGAGGAAAAGCGGCAATCAAAGCCGCCTTTCCCGCATCAATCACTTGCCTTTCTTCCGTACCGCGAACACTACCAACACAACTATCTCCAATATGATTACTGCAAGTGCTCCGTCAATTAATCCGTGTATGTACACAATATCACCTCCATTCATAATCGCATAATCCACAAGATTTCCTCGTCTGTGGCTTCCAACAGTTTGAAAATTATCAGCAACTCTGCGTACTTAAAGGGATCCGCCCTCTTGTTTTTCGCGTAAGTCTTTGGATTAAGTCGGGCGGAAAGCGCCTGTTGTGTGATATTAAGCGCTTTTGCAACATTTTCCTGATTAAGTCCTTTGCTGTGCATCTTTTCGACAATCCAGCCAGTCAAATCTTTAACCTTATGTATCTTTTTCTGTTCAGGACTTAATGCTACCTTCGGCATATCTATCACCTCCCTACCTGAATACTCCGGCCATAGCCAGAACAACGACAAATGCCAGCGCAAAACCAAGAATCTCTGCTATTATCCCTGCCACATAATTCAGCAGCATTCGCAGCCGTTCGTCTGACATCGGCTCCCGGTTGGGCTTGCTTCTTAAAATTACTTCATTTATTTCTGGATTCATTTCTTTCCTCCCTGTATGCTCCACGTACAAAACCATAAATCATTTTCAGAAACCGTTCTGTATTGATTTCCTTTATCATTTCAATTATTTTCTGTTTGTAATCTATCATACTCAATCGTCATCCTTTGTTATATTTATTACAAATCTGTGGACCTGCCATAAAATCCAGGAATCCTCTATTTTGTCTATGATATTAAGAATTTCTTTCCTGTGATACTCTGCATCTCTCCATTTAGGTGTTTTGTCAGAAACCTCTTTCATATTTTCCCCGTTCATGACTTACTTGTTCCTTTCTCCTTTTTCTGCAGCTTCTCTCGCCGCTTTAGCTGCTGCACGTTTCGCCTTGCGCTCCTCTCTCTTGCGTTCTTCCTCTGCTTCCCGCTCTTCCAATCTGCGATTCCGTTCCTCGCTGTATCTGTCAAGAATATGTCCGCCCTCACTTTCCTTGTGGGCTTTTATAACGCGCAAATAATTATGTTCTGTTACCACTTTTAAAAATCCGAATTTGTAAAGATAGCTTGTAAAAGGACGCTCAACGCTACATGCCCCCATTCCGTTCCAATCCACGCCGCAGTTTACATATCCGTCAATGAATGCATTTTCATCAAGGAAACGTGCCGCTTCTTCTCCAAAAAGTTCTATTGCCCGGTAAAAGGGAACAACATCACTTTGCCCTAATAATATGGCTTCACTCTCAAAAAGTTCTACTGCTGCTGCCTTGTTTAATACTTCTTCTATCATTTTTCCAGTTCCTCTCTTTACTCCTGGCAGAGGAAATGTTATAATCCCCTCATACCCATAATTTGACGTGTTATCGGGTTACCTGCCCCTATCAGATTGGCTACTCTGTTAGGGGGTTTTCTGTTTTAAAATTTCATGTATAAACTCACGGTTTTCCTTATCCGTTTTCATTGCCCGCACAGATATTTCCGGTATATGAAGCGGAAGACACATTTCATCAATTCGTGATTTAAACCGGTCATCAGCTTTCAACTGTTCAACAGGGTAATTGCTGGTAATGATCGTTATCAGCTTATTCAGGTATCTGTAATTGATCATCTGATAAAGCGTAGTGTTTATCCATTCCCGATTGATTTCCACCCCTATATCATCCAGTATCAAAACCGTTGCTTTAGTAATACTGTCCTTCTCCTCCTTGTCTGTCATACTGTTGTAACTTTTCTTCGTAAGATCTAAATAATCAAGCACGCTGATAAACTTAACATTTACGCCATACCGGTTCATCACTTCATTTGCCGGGCAGAACGACAGATAAGTCTTTCCTGTTCCTTTGGTACTGCTATAAATGTATAGTCCTTTCCCTTTCTGTCGCCATTTGTGAAAATTCAGCACAAAAGCATTGGCCAGTTCACGACCTGTCTCTACATCTGCGTTATGATCTCCATAAATATTCCAGTCAAAATCTTTTGCAGTTTTGTCCAGAAAATCAAATGGTATCATAGACCGAAAACTCCTAAAACCTCCTTTCTGTGCCTTGGGCAAATCCGAAAACCTGGCTTCGCCATAATCCTGGATATTATAATCACTTAAAAGGTACATCATGTCCTTCAACGAAACCATTTCCTGTTTCAGCAATCGCCCTTGCAAGTTGTTCCCGCCTGCGGTCTGTATCATATGCGTTTGCTCCACTCGCCATGCTCACCTCCTTCTGCCTCTTGCTTCCCCCGCGGTCCTGCTCCCTAGCAAGCCACGAATTGATAAACCGGTTTATCCCGCGCCGGGTCTTTCGGCGCTGTGGGTTGCAATCCAGCCATGCGGCCATGCGCCTTAATTCTTGCTCAATATCAACCGCCGGATATGTTTCTTTCCACAAAGTAATCTTCTCCTCCGGAACGTTGTAAGATGTTTTATCATTCAACAGAAGCAATATGCCACTCGAGCTCTGAGCAGAATTTTCTGGCTCCGAGCAAAAATAATTATTTATTTCCTTTATTCCCTTATTACTTTCTTCTATTGTTGGGAACAGTTTAGCAATAGTTTGGGTTCTATCTGTGACTTGACCATACTCCTGCTTGGGAATATCTTGGTACAAACTATAATTAACCACCGTAAACACAGTATATTTGTTGGTACTCTGCTTGGTAATTTCATTGGTGCTTATAAGGTGCAAAATTGCTGTCCTGACTTCATCAATTGTAAGGTTTGTCTCCTCTGCAAGCTTTGCTACAGATGAGACAAAAGAACCACGCGGCACCGTTATATCCCTGAACTTTCCCTCCTTCCAGTTTGCCCTGAGTAACATATGTATAAACAGCCGACATGTATTGATTTCGGAGTACCATGCCCAATCAAGAATCTTCCGGTGCAAACTTATCCGTCCTGAATCATTCAACTTTTAGCACCTCCCTTTTCCCTCTGTTCCAGACGGTCATAATCAATAACGTCCTCCGGCGCTATGCCCAACACCTGACAGACTTTCCCGAACCGGTCCATCTTCACCAGATAGCCGCGCCGCATCCTGTAAACAATATTGACGCTCACTCCGGCCTTGTCTGCAATTTCCTGCGGGCTCATGCAGGATGCTGTCATGGCTGCTATGATCTGGTTTACTTTCGCACATACCATACTTTCACCTTCCTTTCCCATAATCTTCTTGTCTAACCTCCATTCCTCACAGGCCTGCACATGCCATACCTCCCATTCTTCCCAGTTCTGGCTTGTTAGGCTGCAGAAGCATGTATAGCTCTCTACAAACTTGCTGTTGTTACTCTAAAATTTCAATTACGTCCACGCCTAAAGCCTTTGCCACCCGACCAATCGTAGCAGGTCTAACATTACGGCCAGAAATCACATTATTAAGCGTTGCTCTAGGCATACTGGATGCATTTTGCACATCTTCCACATTCATGCATGCTGCGGCCATTGCGAGTTCTAATTTCCTTCTGTTTGCCCTCATAATCTCCCTCCCTATTTAGTCAAGTCTTTTTTCCTTATTTTTCAAGGATTTTTTAGCTACATATCTCAGATGAATGAGCCAA
>JAIDME010000202.1 GCA_029050705.1 Acetatifactor sp. | reverse complement strand
ACATTTTTTTGGTTTGCAGTCCCGTACGCAAGCACAAGATTTTCGCTGGGACCGTCGATGGAATCGATGCTGACATAACCGTACACAGCCTTTTTTGCCAGAGCCACAAAAATATTGCCGGGCCCTGTGATCTTGTCAACCTTTGGGACAGACTGCGTGCCAAAGGCAAGGGAAGCGATGGCCTGGGCTCCTCCCACCTTGTATATGGCATTTACCCCCGCAATATCAGCCGCCACCAGCGTTCCGGGGTTTATGCTGCCATCCGCTCCGGGAGGCGTAGTCATAATAATCTCCGGTACTCCTGCAACCTTGGCGGGAATCACATTCATCAACACGCTGGACGGATAAGCGGCCTTGCCCCCCGGAACATACACACCGGCTTTTGCAATGGCGCTGATCTTCATCCCTAAGATGGTGCCATCCTCCTTTGCGTCAAACCAGCTGTTTCGAAGCTGCTTTGCGTGGAAGGCGCGGATATTCTCCGCAGATTTCCGTATAACCTCCACAAGTCCGGCATCCAGCTTTTGGTATGCCTCCTCAATTTCGGCACGGGTCACCTTTATATTTTCGGCGTTTAAGGCATATTTGTCAAATTTTAAGGTATAGTCAAACAGCGCCTTATTGCCTTCTGTTTTCACTTTCTCAATGATCTCATTGACTGTATCCTCGTATTGAGAATAATTGTTGGGGCTTCTCTTTAAAAGGTCATCCAGTATCCCCTGTTTTGTTTCTTTTGTCAGGTTAATTATCTTCATATTTCCTCTCATACCTTTCTTTTTTTCACTGAAAATTCAACCGTACACTTATCATGTGTTACATTTTGAAGCGTATCCTCTCAGACAATCCCGATTTCTGCCCGCAGCTTGTTTACCAGCTCTTTAATTCTTTCGGTCTCCATCTGCATACTGACCGGATTCACGATCATTCTTGCGGAGAGAGGGCAAACCTCCTCCAGCACCTCAAGTCCGTTCTCACGCAGGGTTGAACCTGTCTCCACAATATCCACGATCACGTCGGACAATTCCACCAGAGGCCCCAGTTCCACGGATCCGTTCAGTTTGATAATGTCAACGGTCTGATGCTTTTTGTTGTAGAAATAATCCTTGGCAATGTTGGGATATTTGCTGGCAACCCGAATCCGTTCATGATGCTGCAAAAGCTCTTTCGCAGCGGGAGAACCACAGACACACATTCTGCACTTCCCGAATCCCAGATCAAGAACCTCATATACATTGCGGTTTTCTTCCAGTATAGCTTTCTCTTAAACACATCTCCGAGCCCACGAGAC
>JAIDME010000201.1 GCA_029050705.1 Acetatifactor sp. | reverse complement strand
GAATTGATAATATACAAATATGGTTGCGAGAGTGAAGAAAGTATTAAAAACCAATTTATTCGAGCGTGTATCAGGCATAAAAATGTAGTGGAAGCAGATGTTGAAGCGGTTAAGCAACATATTTATGTTGTTACATTTGAAAAGAATGATACATATTTTTTGGGATTGGAAGAAAAGGAATACAAGTTGATATAGAAGAAAGAAGGTAACCAAATGACAGGCGAAAAGTTTACATTAATGCAATACTCAGTTAGTGCAATCCTTGGTTTGATTGATGCGGAGGATTTTGTTATTCCGGAAATCCAGAGACCGTTTGTGTGGAAGAGAAGTCAGGTAAGAGATTTAATTGACTCATTGTACAATGGTTATCCAACCGGATATATTATCACATGGAAAAATCCTGATGTTAAGACAAAGGATGGTGGTAAAGCTAACGGAAAGAAAGTGTTGATTGACGGTCAACAAAGAGTTACTGCATTAATGGCTGCCATTGTCGGAAAAGAAGTTTTAGATGATGACTTTAACAAGGACAGAATAAAGATAGCATTTAATCCGCTGGCGGAGGATGAGACAAAACGATTTGCGGTACAGGATGCTTCTCATTTAAAGGATAAGCGCTGGATACCGGATATTTCAGTTGTCTTTGATTCAGAGTTTGATTTTTTTGATTTTGCGATGAAATATTGCGAAGTGAATGAGGGTATAAAACCGAATGAAGTGAATAAGGCTGTAACAGCCTTGAAGGGAATTGCCAATCGTCAGATAGGTGTTATTGAATTGGATGCGGCTTTGGATATCGACGAAGTTACTGAAATATTTATTCGTATAAATTCTAAGGGTACAGCACTTAGCCAGTCAGATTTCGTAATGTCTAAAATGGCAGCAGATACAATTCATGCGGGTAGCCTCATGAGAAAGACGGTGGATTACTTCTGCCATTTGGCTGTAAAGTCGGATTTTTATTCGCAGCTAACACATGATGAAGAATTTCAAACATCGAAATATGCGGATAAAATAAAGTGGTTGGCAAAAGATTATGATGATATCTACAAACCGGATTATGGCGATATGCTTAGAGTATCGTTTATGCATCAGTTTAGAAGAGGTAAATTGGCAGATTTGGTTAGTTTGCTTTCAGGACGTGATTTCGTTACGAAGGAATTTAGAGAAGATATTGTAGAAGAGTCTTATGAAAAATTGGATGCTGGTATTATGAATTTTATCAACCAATATAATTTTTCGCAGTTTGTTATGGCAATTAAGGGTGCCGGATATGTATCAAGTAAGCTTCTTAATTCGAGAATGACATTAGACTTTGCATATACATTGTATTTGATGTTATTAGATGACCCTGCAATTCCAAATGCGCAGATAAAGAGATATGTTCAGAAATGGTTTGTGATTTCAACATTGACTTCAAGATATATCGGTTCACCGGAAACACAGATGGACCGTGACATAAGAACTATTGGAGAGAAAGGATTTCTGACAATTTTAGCAGATGTTGAGGCTTCAGCACTTTCAGAATCTTTCTGGACAGTTACATTACCTCAGAATTTGGAAACATCATCGGTTAACAGCCCTGCGTTTAATACATTTTTAGCAGCACAGATTAATATGAACTGTAACTCAATGTTGATGAACGGTACGAAAATTGCAGATTTGATTACTATTTCCGGAGATGTGCATCATATATTCCCTCGTAGCTATCTGAAAAATAATGGCGTGGATAATAAGTCGAAATATAATCAGGTTGCTAACTACATATACCTTGATACACAGGTAAATAAAGCAATTAGTGATGATGCACCGAATGTGTATTTTGGAAAGGTATTGATGCAGTGTGAAGGTGGAAGTATAGTGCTTGGAAATATTGCAGATAAAGACTTGCTTGCGACAAATCTTGAGGAGAACTGTATTCCACAAAATATTATGAATATGACAGTTGAAAGCTATGATGTATTTTTAACTGAGAGACGTAAAATGATGGCAGCGTTGATACAGAAATATTATGAGAGGCTATAAAGCATTAGGGTTATTGGGAGTATCATTAAACCTTGTACACCCTTTGAAACCCTTTTAACGATAATACCGTTAAAAAGTTGGTAGTATGCACCTTTAAAATTGATTACCAATTGACTACGATTGATTATTACATTTTGCTCAGTTAGCGTTATTTTGTGCAATGCGTCACATTTTGCAGATTTTATGTAAATTTTACAGACAGTGCAAAAGTCCCCAAAACACGGCAAATCAAAGCATTTCAGGAGGAAAAATAAACATGATTTCGATACTTTTTGTGTGCCATGGAAGAATTTAGCGGTCATGATAAAATGCTTATAAATTAAATGTTTCCTGTGTCTCTTGCTCAATTTTACCAAAGCTTTACCAATATTTCTGGAGAGTCAGACTTGCAACTACAAAACCAGAATGAGGAGATCAACAGAATGGATAAATTGAAAAAGTACATTTATGATGAAAGCAACAGGTTGCATTATACGTTGGAAGGTGATTACTATATCCCAGACTTGAAGCTGCCGGAGGGAAAACGACCCATCGGGCATTATGGGCGGTTGCACCGAGAGTATCTCAAACAGGAACATCCAGCACGATACAGCTCTCTTGTCCTGACTGGGGAATTATGGACATACCTTGCCAATCTGAACGAGCAGGCAGAGGAACGACTTGATCTTGTCATAGATCAGATGAAAGTTGCCGAAGGTGTGACCGAGGAACTGAAAGACCAGAACCAGTTTGAATGGGTAGGCCGGATGAATAATATCCGCAATCGGGCGGAGGAAATCATAAGAAGTGAATTGATTTATAATTGATTAGATATGCAATGAAAGGAATCAAAAACTGAGGCGCCTATTGGAAGATAGTAATAGGCGTCTTTACACTTTTAAGATGGTTCAGAATAGCTATATTTCAGATTAAGTGCATTGAGTTCCTATGAGGGTCAGGATGCCTTATTTTTGCCTGTGCCAGCAGGGAGATGTAAGAGCATGGGACATAATTTCACTGTGGAAGAAGTAAATTTAATCTGCATATATACAGGAGAGAGCAGGAGCGAGGTTATAGAGGATATTGAAAGAGCCTTGCCTTACCTTGATGATTCGGATATGGTGGAGCTGTCCAATAGGATAATTAAAAAATTGCGGAACGTGACAGATGAAGAATTACAGGAGCGGATTATATTGAGAAAGGCGGCTTAGACCTGATCCTGCTGGACATCATGCTGCCGGAGATTGACGGTTATGAGCTGCTGGAATATGTCAAGCCTATTGGAACACCGGTTATCTTCCTGACAGCCAAAAGCGGGATTGATGACCGCATTAAAGGGCTAAAACTGGGGGCTGATGATTATATTGTCAAGCCTTTCCAGATTGGAGAGTTGCTTGCCCGTGTGGAAGCCCTGCTCAGGAGATATGGGAAGATAAATAACAAACTTACCTTTGCGGATGTGGAGGTAGATATGGTTTCCAGAACGGTCAGCAAGGGAGGGAAGCCAGTGGAACTGACGGTAAAGGAGTTTGATCTGCTGGTGGAACTGATCCAGAACAAAAACGTAGCATTGTACCGGGAAAAGTTATATGAAAAGGTGTGGGGAGAGCCATATGTGGGAGATACCCGCACACTGGATTCTCATATCCAGCGGCTCAGAAGGAAACTGAGCTGGGATAATTATATTTTCTTCATTTATATATGGCTATGATAATGAACGAAAAGTAGTATATGTTGCTGATTTATGGACAGGATGGGGAAAATATGTCAAACAAGAGATAAGTTATGATGAAGTAAACGTCAGTATGAATAATGATTATATTATCAATCTGTTTAAGTCACAAGAATCTGACTATAAGTTTGACAAGTCATTAATGAGAAAGTATTTATTGGATTATTATTATTCCAGAGATAGTTTTTGTAAGTATGAGTATTCTTATCAATCATATAATAGAGACGCAATATTTGGGTTAAAATATTATGATTATTTATTATACGATTTAAAAGAATCAGAGCGACCGGATATACGTTTGTATCATATATTATTTGATCAAAAAACATTAATGGATTATAGGTTTAAATATTTGGCAACATTAAAAGAACAATTTGATCCGGATAAAATGCAAAAGCTTATTACTATGA
>JAIDME010000200.1 GCA_029050705.1 Acetatifactor sp. | reverse complement strand
TGCTGAGTGCAATAGTGGTGGTTTTCTTTCCCATAGATAATGTTCCTTTTCATAGAATAAGAACATTATACCACGGATCAAGAATATAGTCCACTTATTAAAAACATTTACACTAGTTCTTGAGAAATTTAAAAAAACTTACTAATAAACTACAAACAATTCCAGAACATCCTACATTCCAAAAACGATTGACCCAAGTATTATTTCCTGTTGTATTATCAATATATGTTGCAAGACCCAATAAAGAAATGAATAAGATGATAACACATGCGCAAGCTATAATATTCTTTCTTGAAAAATAGCGTTGAAAATCTTTCCATTTTTCTCTTTTTATATGCGTTTTATATTGTTTATATTCGTCGGATAATATCATTTTTTCGCGTATTTCATCAATGTTATTTTTCCAGTCCTTGGTTATATAATCACGAGTACTCTCATTTATATTTAATCCCAAGTCGCTAAATTTGTCCACATGACCTGAAACTGTAGAACTCGTCCGTTCTACTTCTGTTTCTAAATAATCAAAAGAAATTGATACAAATGTTGAACCTACTTCTAAAGCAATTACGTTATTTGTAATATTATGTAATGAAACTAAAAGATGTCCACAAAATCCAGGACCAAGCATAGTTCCAATGTGTCCAATTCCTTTTCCGGCTATTCCTACTTTAGAGTGTAAAGCACCACCTATATTATCCCCCACACCGATTACTTCTTCAGTTTCTATGGCAGTTGTTGTATGAGGAAGCAATAACAGATAATTTTTTTCATCATTCTTGGTACCGACATTGACAATACTAGAGTCTCCTTTCTTAAGGGTAAAGTTTTTTTTGACATTTTCATTTTTTGATAAACTAAAATTTTCATCGCCATACCAATATACATCACCATCATCTTCTGTCCAACAGTTTGAACTGATAGAAAGATTTATAGAGTTTTCTTTAATATTTTCCGTATATAAAGGATATATATTTATTCCTTTACCCAATTCCTTTTGAATATCTCTTTTACTTAGCATTTGTTCTCCTTTCTGGAATTCAACCCAATAGCATCCATTGCTGCATCATGCACCTTTTGCATCTTTAAATTAAAAGACTTTAATTTCGTATAAATTTTCATCCATAAAATAAATTTTGATTCTGCTTTTATCAATGCCTCTCCACGCTTTTTTACATTTTAATAAAGTTACACTGTTGCACTCATTTATATATTTCTAATAGCGAACATACCATGAACGCATCAAGGAAAGAAAGACAAAGACTTAACTATATCTTGCATGGCGTTATGATTATATTATTATATTGTTGTGAATTGATTAAAGCATATCACAAACATACTAAAAAATAAAGAAAAAAATATTCTTAACGGCGCTACTCTCAGGAATTAGTTCAGCCTGTCAGAAATCTGCTTTATCTCCTTGTTCGGGACAAATTTTGTGAAGCAAAATATCCGCTTCCCCTTTTCAATCCCATAAAATCTAGCTTTATACCCTTGGAAATCATTCTTGTTAATATCTATTTGTTTGGCTGGGAGGACGTCTAAACCTTCTATCTGTACACCACTTTTCTGAATAGGGCTATACTGTCTACACAGGCCGGTTTTGCGGAATGTGAAAAGCGGCACGGCATTCAGAAAGGTGTAAAGTATTCATGAAAAATAATATTATTAAGAACTACTGTTTTATGTTAAAGAAAATATGTGAGGCCTCTGCGTCACGGGTATTGCTGAATGTTTTGTTCACGGTCATAAATGATTTCTTTTCGATATTCTATAACGTGTTGTTTTTTGCGTATTTTATGGGGGCAGTGGAAAAGGGGAAAAGCATCACTGAGATCAGCAAGGTGTTGCTTATTTTCATTCTGATCAACATCTTATTTGAACTTTTTAATTCCTGTTATAATCAGGCATATGTTCCTCAAAATGACATTAAGCTCTCGTTGTTCTTCAGGAATATGATATATAAGAAGATCATGAGGGTTGATGTGGAATGTTTTGATAATCCGGACTACTACGATAATGTAACGTTTGCATTGAATGATTTATTTGGAAGAGTAAAGAGTATCTTAAACAATGTTTCTCAGTTTATTTCCCACTTGGTCTGTGTTTTTGTGCTGATCGGATATTTTGCACAGGTGGATCTAGTCATTGTGATGATATCCCTTTTTTCTGTTTTAATGGGTTTGTTCTTTGAGCCTGTGATTAATAAGTACAGATATTGTTATGCGGATGAGAGCTTAAAGTGTCAACGGAAATACGATTATGTGAAAAGAATCTCCGTTCAGGCAGAATGTGCTCAGGAACTAAGAACCACGAATGTAAAAAACGCTCTGAATAAAATGCTTGATGATGCATTCCGGGAATTAATGTCGCTTCTCAAAAAGCATTACAGAAAAGTATCGACACTTGACAGCGTTCAAGTCTTTTTCGGATTCGGAATCGTATCTTGTATCACGACAATTATTTCAATACACAGAATCGTTGTTGATAAATCAGTAACGATTGCGATGTTCCTGCCTTTACTGGGAGCAATAGCACAGTTCACGTGGAGGGCATCTTCTGTCATAAGCACATATAACAGCATTTTAAATGATAATATCTACATAAATAAGTTCAATGAGTTTTATCGGTACGATCCCAGGATTGTATCGCGCAAAGATGAAATTGTGGAGGCTTCTTTTCGCGGTATGAAAATAGAGCACCTGTTTTTCAAATACGACAGGAATGATGAATATATACTGAAAGATATCTGCATGGAGATACGGCCAAAACAGAAAATAGCACTTGTCGGGTATAATGGGGCGGGAAAATCGACGCTGATCAATCTGATCCTGCGCCTGTACGATCCGGATCAGGGCAGCATTTCTTATAATGATAAGAATATCTGTGATTACAATGTAAAAAGCTATCGCAGTAAATTCGGAATTGTTTTTCAGGACATAAATATTTATGCAGCGACCATCAGCCAAAATATCGCGATGGATACAAAGGTTTATTCGGATGGAGAAATGCAAGATGTTATGAATTCACTTCATCTGAAAGAGAAGATAAATAATTATGCGGCTGGGTTCAACACACAGCTGACCCATGAATTATCTGATTCGGGTGAGGTGTTTTCCGCTGGTCAGTGCCAGTGCCTGGCACTTGCAAGAATCTTTATCAATCCGGAGAATCAGCTCTACATTTTGGACGAGCCTACCAGCGCACTTGATCCTATTGCGGAAGAAAAAATCTTTGAGACGATCGACAGTCATTTGGCAGATAAGACTGTTATTTATATTTCACACAGATTCTCGGCATCTAAAATAGCGGATAAGATTTATTTTATGGAAAATGGACAGATTGTGGAGCAGGGAACCCATGATGAGCTGATCATGAAAAACGGGAAATATGCAGATATGTTTCATTTACAGGCGAAGTATTATAGAGACGAAGTATGATAGAGGCGAGACAGAAACTGCATAAAATGACAGATGTAGAAATGAAGTATAAGGAGTGTGTCATGAAAAAAGTTATACACAATAATCTGTATATGTTGAAAATATTCTTTAAAGCAGTTCCGATGTATTCTATCAGCTTTTGCTTATTGCGCATAGCCAGAAGCCTATTGTTCAATATCGTGGGAAATGTTTTGTTCATACAGTATATTGTCAGATCGGTAGAATTTGTTCTTGCGCATCCTGAAGAAACGCGGAAAACCGTGACGGAGTTGATCATTGCAGCGTGCGTATATTACGGTTTGGTTCTGCTGTTTAATACTGTGATAGAGGGAATATTCAATAACAGCCTGACAAAAAGTGCAGAGATAAAGGTCAGGCATGTATTTGCAAAAATGTTGTTTGAAAAGTCCTGTTCAATCGATCTTGACTGCTATGACGATCAGGAGTATTACAATGATCTGGTTGCTGCAAACAGGGAATCGGATACCCGGGCCTGGAATACATACAGGAATGTAGTCAATTTGTTTGAAAATCTGACGGTATTTCTTTCACTATTTTATATTATTAACACTTTGGATTTTGTCGTTTTTATTCTGGCAGTTTTGATCAATGTGATGTCCTCTTTATTCCAGATCAAGCTGAATAAAATGAACGGTGAGATTTATCAGAAGTCAATGCCTTATCATAAAGAAATTGACTATGTGAATCGGATCTTTTTCTTAAAGCAAAATGCAAAAGATATCAAAATGACAAATGTGGGCGCCATATTATTTGACAAATTGACGGTTTCTTCGAAAAAGCTGAGCGAGATCAATGCTGCCTATGGGGCAAAAAAGACCATTGTCTGCAGCGGCGATAATTTGATGAAAAAAATCCTCGGGGATTTTGTGACCTTGTTTTATTTGGCCTACATGGTACTTGTGAAGTGCGCATATTCTTTTGATGTAATGACTGCTCTGTGGAATGCTTATGGTACGATAAAGGGAAGCATGAATAATTTTGTTAATTCAATAAAGGAATTACACAATAACAGCATTTACATTGATAAGTTCATTCATTTCATGGAAACAGAAAACTATGTGATATCGGATAAAAAGCTGCAAGCCAATGCCAATACGCCGATAACAATTGAGTTTGTCGACGTGTCTTTCTCCTATGATAAAGAAAAATATATTTTAGACGGATTAAATTTAAAAATTAATGCACATGAAAAAGTGGCTATTGTGGGTAATAATGGCGCGGGAAAGAGTACGCTCGTCAAGCTGCTGTTAAGGCTGTATGATCCTGACCGGGGTAAAATCCTTGTAAATGGAATTAATATTCGGAATTATGATGTTGAGTTCTACCGAAAGAATATATGCAGTATATTGGTGCAGAACTTCCAGCTGTTTGCGTTAACGCTATATGAGAACGTTAAGATGGATGTCATTGATAAAGAGACTGAAAAAGCCGACTTGGATCAGGCGATGGATATGGTAGGATTGGGAGGTCTGATCAACCGGCTGCCGGATAAGGGAGACAGTGATTATTCGAGAGAATTCAACGGCGACGGCGTGGTGTTCTCCGGGGGACAAAGGCAAAAGCTTGCGTTGGCAAGAGTGCTGTTAAGCAATAAAAAACTTGTGGTCTTAGATGAGCCGTCAAGTGCTCTGGATCCTAAGGCGGAAAGCGATTTTAATGAATTAGTGTTTCACACGCTGCGGGAAAGAACCATTGTCATTATTTCGCACAGGTTATCCACAACAAAAATGGCAGACAGAATCATTTTGATTCAAGATGGGAAGGTAGCTGAAGAGGGTTCCCATGAAGACCTGATGAGGACCAATGGAACATATGCCAAAATGTTTGAAATGCAGTCCGGGAGATATCAATAATGCAGGAAACCTTTTCAGATTTCCTGCATATTGATACAGAAGATCTCTGACATATTATAATTGTTCAAGACAAGCCCGGATTTCGGCACATACGGCGCGGTCGTTTTCAAATATCTTCGCAAACAGGCGCTTCAGCGTTTCCTGTGTTTCCTTTTGTAAAATCAAAGCTGCGGACTGTTGGGTGATATCATATCCGGTCTCGGGGCCCACACCAAGCGCGCCCCATATCTTCCAGCCGATGCCATGTGTTTCATCATTTCCGTCCTTAGTATATCGTGCAAAAAAAACATCGCTCAGCCGACTGTGTATCTCTTTATTTGTGCAAATATTGCACAGCAGGTTTTCGACTCCGAGGAAGCTTTCCGCGGCATGCCATCTTGCTTCGATCGGTACACCGTTGATGCCGCACAACATACCGGCAGTGTCCATGGCGTTTTCCGCCGTCACATGGTCGAGCACATTCATGATCACATTCTCAAGCGCCGCATGCTCATCATAGGACAGGGCAGATGCGATGCGTTCCAGGAGTTCTTTATAGGACATGTCAGGCGCAGTATTGCCGGTGATGACAATGGCATCGCGCAGCATGGAATGCCAGTTATCGGGCAAAGCATGAAACTCCGAATCCAAGCCATATACAGTATCTGTGTCATAGCCAACAGCAATTATCCATTCCATCTCGTTTTCTAACCGCAGCAGGGTAGGGAAACCGGTATCCAGAGAGCTTTTCATTGCGGAAAGCACCTCTTCCTTTGTGCGTGTACCGTCAAAGCGCAGATAGGAAAATCCTGCAAACCGCGCCAGTGCATCGACAAAATCGTCATCCCAGCGCCAGCCGTCTCGAAATCCCGGCAGGGAATGGGGCTCCACGGTGTCATCCCACGGATAATCGAAACCAAACGCCAGAGTAGATGCTGTCAAAAGGCAGTGATAGATAGATGTCTGGTGGCGTTCCGGCAGATTATCGCCGCAGGATTTGCAATGGATGCAATAGCGGCGGTTCTGCGTACACCAATAGGGCGTTTCATCCGTATAGCCCTGCGCAATGACCAGTGCAGATGCAAGTGCCGCAGTGAAGTTGTCAGATTCCGCATCCACCGGGAAGGGTACCTGATGTTCTAAGATTATTTTCATATCTTGATTCCGTTGACTTGGTTTATTGGAGTTCTTCAGCAAGCTCACACAAACCGGTATATGCCTGCTGGTCATGGGCTTTCATCCGGTCAATCTGCCCGGCGAACAAGCGTCGGTTCTCCGGCTCTGCCAGTTGGCGTATCTGCTTCTCGCCGCGCTCCCAGCCGCCTAAGACGGGAATCATTTCCTTCCAGAGGATGTCTGTAATATGGTCAAATTCCTGGGCTGTTCTGTTCAGCTTTTCTGCCTGGGCCGGACATTTTTCAGCCAGCCTGCGCAGATATCCGGCGGCATGATGACGTCCGTCGGAGAGGCAGTCCATGGCGTCGCCGTGGCACATCATGCGCTCCACCAGCACGGGAAAAACTGCATCCCGGGGAAAATCCGACTCGCGTAAAAGTGCATCTTTCCACGCATCGTAGGCCAGAATACCTTTGGCCTGTGTCCCGCACATACGACCTTTCAGTACTTCCGCTGCGTTCCGGAGCACCTCTTTTGGGGAGAAGGCAGGGAGGGTATCTGTCCCTGCGGCGATCAGTGCCTCGGTCATTGGATTTTCCCACCAGCTTTTCGTGATGAAATAACCGTTCTGTTCAAACTGCACCTGTGTCTGGTTCTCGGGGTATTCCTGGAACACGTTCCATCCCAGCAGCGTATCGCCGCCGTCCCGGTACCCGGCGATGACACAGGCCTCCGGCGGGCCGATGATGCCAAGGGCGATTACGGGATGTCCGGAGTCAATTTCCGTTCGAATGAAATCGATAAAGTCTTCCTTCTTTGTCTCCGGCGTGCGCCTGAGAATTTTCAGGCGACCTCCCATGATGCGCATCCCGCAGGCGAATAGTTTATCCGGATCGTCAAAGGTAAAGACGGCATCTACATTGCCGCCGTCCCAGCAGGCGGTATCCCACACCAGCCGGAATGCCGCGCCGCTTTCCGCCATAACCTGGGTATAATCCACAGGCAGGCCGAGGTAATTTGCGCAGGAGTGGACGCACATGGGAAAAGGAGTGCAGCCTTCCGTACCGTAAGCCACCTTAGGTACGCCGTATAAAATTGTTGTGTTTGAAATTTCCATTTTGTCACTTATCCTTTCTTTGAGGGGCCAAAGCTTCATTCTTTCTTGGCAGATCGGGGCCGAATACCCCGGCGCATAGCCGTATGGGAGCAATCGCAGGGCGCTCGATACGAAATTGTGTCGGCGTATAGCCTGTAAACCGCCTGAAAACCCGGGAGAACACGGTCCTGCCCGAATAGCCGAAATGTATGGCGATATCGATGATCTTATCATCTGTGTACAGAAGCGACTGCGCAGCATTGGCGATTTTGCGCTCCTGGATATAGCGGGACAGGGACTTCCCGGTATTTTCCCGGAATACATCACGGATATGGGCCAGGGAAAATCCGGTCCGGCAGGCCAGTTCCTCCGGATGGATTTCTTCCTGTACACGAGCCTCCACAAAGGTACAGACTGACCAGATAAGTATATACTGATTCATTGTCCATCGCCTCCAATCTTAAATTGCTTCGAAGCAATTCAAAGTATAACACAGTTCAGGGAGCAGCGCGCGACGATTTTGAGGATGTCAGGATTTGGCATCCGATCTGGGCATGCAATGTTGATTGCGTGAATCATGAATATTTCGCAATTTTTGTCAACTGTCAAGTTGAAGAATCATGTATAATAAATCTAAAGGCAGGGCATTCAAATACGTGTTATAGGATATTGCGGGCGAAGCATATTCACAAAAAGGTAAGCCTGTACGCTTAGGTCTGTGATGCAGATGGGGAATAGGATGGATTATCGGGAGCATATAGAAAGGGTTATAGATTTTATAGAGGAAAATTTGCAGTGCGACATTAATTTGGCAGATTGTGCCAGGGTGAGCGGGTATTCCCCTTATCACTTTCTGCGCGTATTTCGGGATGTGGTGGGGGTGACTCCCGCGGATTATATCCGCAAGCGCAGAATTTCTGAGATTTCCAAAGAGATCATGCGGGGAAACAGGTGCATATCGCCTATTGCGTTTCAGTACGGGTTCAATTCCAAGGAGAATTTTGTGAGGGCATTTAAGATGGAACACCATATTTTGCCCACGGAATACAAGGAAGCGCAGAACAGTCTGAAATTGTACGAAAGGTTTCGCTTTGAATCAAGGGATTTTTCTGTGATTCCCCGGATTGTGGAAATCCGGCCTTTTTACCTGACTGTGTATGAATGTGATGAGGAAATAGTGCCAAATTTCTGGAATAAGTACAATGCCAGGGGGATGTCCTTAAAATTATCCGGTGGCAGAGAAGTGTGGGATTACGGTGTGAGCAGCTGGAATTATGAGGAAAACAGATTGGATTACTATATCGGCATACAATCCGAGTATGCCGCAGGCGATATTCAGGGCACTCAGGAATTATGTATTCCGGGCGGTTTATATGCGGTATTTTCCACCCCGGCGGCAACCCAGGATACTTTTGTGCCTCAGATTCACAGGACATGGGACTACATCAAAGTGTGGTTTTTGGACAGCGAATATGTACGCAAGAGCGGTTACGAATTTGAGTGTTATTGCGAGAAGAGCAGGCTGTTTTCGGAGGACATCTACATTCCGGTGGAGAGGAAGTGAAGACGGAAAGTGCTCTGCCGAAATGCGATGTCGACTGGAGTGGTTCATATCTTGAAATAGGAAAAAGGGAGAAGTTTTCAGGGCATTGCTGATCATTCATTACGCGGGAATAATGCCGGACTGAACATTCCGCCCTTGCCGGGCGCCGGAGTGCAGAGACGGAACTTTGAATAAAGGAGGAAAATTACATGATGAAGAAACTGAACATTACATGGGACGGAGTCTTTGACTCCACGGGCTATTTGTTTTCTTTTGCAAAAGCCCTCAGCTGCGCCGTGAAAAACAGCCCGTTCTCGGAGTTGGCGGAGGATATTGTGGCATCCAGCGGATTTGCGTTTCGTATGTGGGTGTCTCCGGATCTCTGCCCCAGCGCCACCAGTATCTGGCAGTTTGACCTGCAAAAAAGCTGTGTGGAGAACGGAGGCATATGCTGCAATTATATTGAAAGGCTGTGGGGGCAGGAGAATGAGGAAGAAAAACGGCGTCTGGAGGCGATTGATCTGATCCGACAGAGCATAGACAGCGGTATTGCAGCCGTAAGCTGGGATATCGGCGTCTGTGAGTGGGGGCTTATCACCGGTTATGACGATGAGACAGAGAGATTTGCTGTGCTGCCAATCACCGGTCAGGAGGACGAGATGGACTATGCCCGGTTGGGGAAGAGAGAACTTCCGATCCTGAATGTGTTGACGTTTACGGGAAAGGCGGAAAAGACCCAAGAAGAAATTTTAAATGACACCTTAAAAATCGCCAAAAATCATCTGCTGGGTAATGAATGGTGTGAAAACGCCAGCGGACTGGAAGCCTATCCCGCACTGATCAGGCATCTGGAGAGTGAGGACACAGAGTTGGCGTGTCCGGAGCTTGCAAACTCCTGGAATATGGAGTATTTTCTGGGAACCTATGCGCCGCTGAAGTGGTATGCGTGGAAATTCTTTGAAAAGTATAAATTACAGGAACTGGCTGCGCTGTATAAGTCTGTCTATGAGAACTGGCAGAAGGCCTTTGAGATGAAAAAGGGCCTGGATCTGTCAGTTAATGAGAACCGAAGAGCGATAGCGGAACTCCTAAAGCAGGCGGAAACCCGGGAGAGACAGGCTGTCCACCGGATGTAAGTCCGTGCAATCCGCAGAGGCATCTGTTTTAGATGCCTCTGCGTAATCAGGTGTAAATGATCTCATCTTTATTACTTATATGCTCAAGCTTCTAAAGTTTCCTTGCCTTTATACAAAACGAAATAGGAAGCATTTTGCTTTTTTGTGTTTTGGGATCAACCTCTCCGGTTGATCCTAATGACTTTTCATCCGTTTCCTCTACAAGCTGTTCAATGGCAAATCCGGCTGCGGCTAAGGCGTTGATGTAAGTTGACATTTTTCTGTTGCACAAAATGATCTCACTGTCATGTACGGGCATCTTAAAATAGGACTCATCATAATAACTTTTTGTCATCACCAGTTTATTATCCTCGAAAACATCCTTTCTCTCATCACACGACCATGCCACACAATAATTTAATGTATGATGCCAGCTGAATATAAAGATACCGTCTTTCTTCAGGTAAGACGCAATCTTATCAAATGTTCCCTGCAGATCAGTTGTCCAGCCAATTCCGTAAATTGAATATACATAATCAAAATACTCTTTTGGCACATCAAGTTCAGCTTCCATTTTGGAGCATATTAATTTTGCCGAATATCCGCTGTCATTTAAAAGTTTGGCCGCATTATCAAGCTGCTTTTGCGACAGATCGACGCCCCATAACTCCCCTGCGCCCTTCTCAGCATTATATTTCAGGGAATGTCCGCTGCCGCAGCATATCTCCAGCATTTTCTTATCAGTAACATCTCCAAACAGGTGCAGATCATCTTCTGTCGGAAACCGTACTCCGTACACCGGAAGCGCTGTTGTCCCAAACCACAAATCAGCATGGTTGTTCCAATACTCCTTATTACGTTCGATAATCTCTTCGTTATTCATAAATTTTGCCACCGCCTATTTCATCCTCAGGTTATTTCAGTTCAACCGGGATCCATACTTCATAATACCGGTTCTTTTGCCTCAGATCGTGGTCAGTCCATAGATGCAGTACTTCTATTGCAAGGTCATACTTCTGCCTATACTCGGATGCAGGGAGCCAGGAGTCGAAGATCAGCTCAAACAGCTTGGGAAACTCTTCCCAGGCAAGCCCGCCGCACTCAGTTTTGAATGCAGCATAGGTACATGCAGGAAGCTTACGAGCCTCAAGCTCATCCGTTCTGGTATCTGCTCTGTCGCGGGCGATCATATATTTACCGTCCTGCCAGACTCCGTACCAAACGCCGTCATAAGACGTGCTTCCGGCTTGATTCCATCGGCCCTCGCAAAGTTTTCCGGGAACGTCGTCGCAATCGTCTGCCCACATGGAATGTCGCAGTTCCTCGCGGTCCTTATATCCCTGACCCTCATACTGTTTTGATACACCATACACCACGGTTTCTTCCAACTCAATAATTCTGAAATCCATTTCTTTTGCTCCTTTGATCATAATGTGAAAGGAAGCAGGTGGATATACCCTGAGAGAACCGCCGCTTTTACGGTAGGCAGACGGTGTAATTCCGTGCTGTTTCGCAAAGGCTCTTGAGAAAGCTGCCGCACTGTCATACCCATATTTCATGGCAATATGGATAATTGGTGCCCTGCCATGCTGCAAATCCCGGGCTGCGAGAGTAAGACGCCTGCACCTTATATACTCATTCAGCGTCATTCCGGTCATATAACTGAAGAAACGAGTGAAACTGTCTGCCGTTACACAGGCAATTCCGGCTGCTGTATCAAGATCGAACTCTGCGCACAAATTCGCCTCGATATACTCAATGGCTGCGTTCAGTTGTTTTAGCATATTCATCTGTTTCACCTCCCGCATACAGAGTATCAAATATACATTTTCGATGTCTGACTTTCCCTGGGCAGGAATAATCATTTTTTAAAGAGTTCCCTTGCAGAAATCCATTGTCCGTTGCATGATGTCCTTTAAATTCTCAATATTTTTCAATGTATCATTACATTCGAGAGAATGATTGCATTCATCATATACGGTCAGCGGAATTTGGTTTGCATTTGAGAGCCGGATGATCTCAGCTGTATCACTCCATGGATCTGCTGTCCCAATAAAACTAATTGCATGTTTTGGTGCAAAATGATAGGTTTGTGCTAAAGGTGTATACAGAATATGCCGTGCATGCTTTAATCCGTATTTATCCGCAAACGATGCTGCAATGATCGTACCGATACTTTTTGAAATAAAGAGAACATCGTCATATTCAGACCAGACAATATCAGCAAGTTCGGCTTCCGCCTGTAAAAACAGTGTTTCATATGCTTCTTTCATTTTCTCAGCATTACCGCGGATATTTCCGGCTTTATATGTGTAGCTCACATTTCTGTAATTTTGATATCCCAGTTTACAGGCGATATCCCTGCTGTAGTATAGAAGGGGTTTGTCACAGTGGTATCCGATACCCGGAAAATAAACAGCTATCTTCGACATAATATATCCTTTCTGTTTTTAATATTTTTCCATTAAATAATACCATAAATTTATTGCTGTATCTATTTTTTCTATTTCCCAAAGGGGTGATAGATAAAAATTTTGAGAAAACAGCAAAGAAATTTGATGCGGAGATGCAATTTGGGTGTATAATTATAAAAACATGCGGAAAGGAAGTACATATTTATGAAAACAAAGGTTTTTATTGATGGCAGTGAAGGAACGACAGGATTGAGAATTAATGAACGGTTTCAAAATCGTGATGACATAGAGCTATTGCACATTAGTCCGGAACTGAGAAAGGATCCGGAAGAGCGGAAGAAAATGATCAACGCATCAGATATTACTTTTCTATGCTTGCCGGATGAAGCGGCAAGAGAATCCGTTGCATTGGCAGAGAATGAAAATGTGGTGATCATCGACGCATCTACTGCGCATCGAACCGAAGAGGGATGGGCATATGGATTCCCGGAATTGTCTGATGAGCATAGAGCAGCCATTCAGAAGGGCAAGAGGGTGGCAGTTCCGGGATGTTATGCTACCGGTTTCATCTCCCTGGTGTATCCTCTGACAGCAGGAGGAATTCTTCCAAAAGATTATCCGGTAAGCAGCTTTGCAATTTCGGGATATAGCGGAGCCGGTAAGAAAACGATAGCGGCTTATGAATGTGAGGATAGAGCCAAAGAATTATCAGCAGGAAGAGAATATGCGCTGACCCAACAGCACAAGCACTTAAAAGAGATGAAAAAGATCACAGGGCTTGAGCGTACGCCATTATTTTCACCGATCATTGATGACTATTATAGCGGCATGGTGGTTTCCGTACAATTGTATGCTGATATGCTGGCAAAAAAAGAAACACCTGCATCACTGTTGAATTATTATGCGGAGTATTACAAGAACCAACAGTTCATTAAGGTGAGTTCCCCGGATGATGAGATTGCAGCCGGCGGATTCCTGGCAGGGAACGGATTGTCCGGCTGGGATGGCTTAAAGATTTATGTGACGGGAAATGAAGAGCGCATTGTGCTTTCCGCACAGTTTGACAATCTGGGTAAAGGCGCATCCGGTGCGGCAATTCAATGCATGAATATTATTTTGGGCTGCGACGAGGCAAAAGGACTGGATTTATCATAACCGCTGCAATTTATTCAGGAGTCTGGCGGTATATATAATCAAATCTACTATAACAGAGCACCAAATGATTGATATGGAGGAACGAAAATGTCAAAGCAAAAATTGATCATTATAACAGGTTCACCTTGTGTGGGAAAAACGACTGTGACAGACAAACTTTTTACTTCCTATGAAAATAGTGCCTTTTTTGATGGAGATTGGGCCTGGTGTGTGAATCCTTTTTCCCTTGATGATCCGAGATTGAGAAACGGTGACAAAACCATGTCATTTGCATTATCTAACTATTTGAATTCAAACTTTGATTATGTCTTTTTTTCGTCGGTGGTTGTTGTGGATAAAGCAATTCGTGAGGCGATATTGAAGGATATAACTGCAGAAGATTATTCTGTTTTAGGCTTCACGCTGACATGTTCGGAGGAAACCTTGCGTGAGCGTCATAAAAAACGTGGAGATGCAAATGAATGTTCTTTTTTCTGGCTCCATTTAAAACCGTATGAAAGTGATCATGTTATTAATACAGATAACAAGAGTGTTCAGCAAATAGTGGATGAAATGAAAGCAATTATAGATCACGAAGGAAACTACCCACAGTAAAAACCGACAGAAAGCAATTTGGTGCTATTGAACTGATAAATTATGCATTTGAAGATTCATTTTATGAAAATGGAGACTATATTTTTTCGATACGCAGAGATGCATTCTTTAGTGCGAAGAGATAAGAGAAAAGTGCTTGAACGTAAGGAGAATGACAAAAAGGAGTGATACCTTGGGAGATACAAAAATCAGCTATGATGAGAAGTTCGGAATTAACAACTTTAGAAGCGAAATCTGTGCGGCATTGGGAGATGAATTCTGGGAAACGCTGACAGAAGGATTGACTTTGCCGGATATAGAAACAGAAGGAAAGTGTCAGTGCCGCAACATGTGCGCGTTTATGCGCCGCTTTGAGGAAATGGCCGATAAGGAAACCGTAAGATCCATTCTCTGCAAAGTAAGGCATGGCCTGCGTCCATCTCAATCGTCCTGGGCCCGTGAAGAGTTTTTGCAGATCGGAGATTTGGATGCGTTTCTAAAAATGCACCAACATGCTGAATTGAAGAATTTTATCAAGCTGAATAAAGAGAATAAGGATTTCTACGGACAGGAAATCACTGATGAAGTTTTGACGTTTATCAGGAAAAATCCGGCGATGCTGGCACCTGTGCGAAAGGGCAACAAGCTGATCTGTACTGCGTTCCCATGCGATATGAAAGAGTATCTGAAAGCAAAAGACAGCACGATGAAACGTTATCATGCGTGTCATTGTCCCTTTGCTAAAGAGTCCATTCTTTCGGGAGAAACGGTATCGGCAGCCTTGTGCTATTGCAGCTTGGGGCATGTGATGAATTTTTCAGAAGCTTTCTTAGATCGGGAGCTTGAAGGAAAAGTTGTGCATTCTGTTCTGAATGGAGATATGGCTTGCGAGTACGAAATCACAATTCCGGATGACATAATGGCGCAGTATGTAACGCCTCGGGAATCGAAAACAGTTATAGCGAATTATTACCGATATTATAAGGCGTTTGGCTTGTCAGGAATCATCGAACTGCATGAAGGGACGATAGACTGGATGATGCCGAAAGAAGGAAAAGTCGGTCCGTCCCTGGCATTCAATGTGCAGCTTAGTAAAGACCGCTGCCGGGAAGAATTGCAGGAATTGATTGCGGGAATTAAGGCGAAGACCGTTCCGAATCGGTGGTTCATCACTCCGGATGCCGAGCCGGAAAACATTATTGAACTATTGGAAGCAAACGGATTTAAGAATCTCTCCGAGAATGCGGAGCAGCCGGAACTGGGAATGCTCCTGTGGGTATCTGATTTTACTCCCTGTTTGCAGGAAGAAAATCCTGCTATTGTGTGCAGAGAGGTACGGACATTGGAGGACTTTTCCGCCTGGGTGGATGTAGTAAATACTGCCCTGCATGGGTGGGAAATGATTGACGCAGAGAACTATTATACTTGGATCAAGCAGGAAAACATGCGGTTTTATCTTGCTGAGCTTGATGGTAAGGCAATTTCCACTGTGGCCACGATCAGGACCGGTAACACAGCTTCCTTAGAATTTGTGTCTACATTGCAAGAATACAGGCGGAGGAAAGCAGCTATCATCCTTTCTTCCAGGGCTCTGGAGAATCTGTTTGCAGCCGGAGTAGAAAGCGTGACGCTCAGCGGCTCCGGTGAAGCGGTGCCTTTGTATGAAAAGCTGGGATTCCATCAATGTTTCCATAATATCATAATGTTGTATGAATGATAACAGATTAAGGTATGCTATATTATAATAGGATTCAAAGCTTATTGATTAATTACGGACATCCGGGAAAATGCCGATTGACAAAATGTCCGGACATTGATATAGTGTACTTGATATTAGACAATAAGTCTGATCCACGCTTGTTAGGGAAAATAGTTTCCTTAACAGGCGTTTTTTTATGCACAGGGCCGCATGTGGAATTTATACTGCTTAACGATTTCACTTGCCGGATAACCCGACTACAGAACGCTGACCAATGACCTTGGCAGATTTATAATAGGCAAAATTCAGCGTTCTGTAGTATAGCAGCTTTGCAGCATGCGGCCCGCGCAGCGAGCAGGGAGAAAAGGAGGATTTACACATGATCGTAAAAGATGCAAGAGGAAATGAGTTGTTGGAAGTAATCGATGTTCCGGAGGACCAGGCGGAGGATTTATATAATCCGGTAAATCATTGTCTGGCAGTTGTAAAAGTCGGAAATGAGTATCTTATGGGGTGGAATCATTGGAGAAAAAATTGGGAAATTTTTGGTGGATGTAAAGAAGCCGGGGAGAATATGCGACAGTGTATTATTCGTGAATGCAGTGAAGAACTTGGGATAGAGAATGGCAAATTTATATATATAGGTTTGATGCACGACAAAATGGCTCCGGGTTATTTTAATCCGG
The DNA here is from genome assembly GCA_029050705.1 of Acetatifactor sp. Classification (GTDB taxonomy): domain Bacteria; phylum Bacillota; class Clostridia; order Lachnospirales; family Lachnospiraceae; genus Acetatifactor. Next base: position 12,817 of record JAIDME010000200.1, on the reverse strand, counting down.
AGTGGCATCATGAGTATGGAGGTCTTTATGGGATAACATTGCCGCAAGGCGCATTGGCTGATATAGAAAAGAACAGGACAGATAAGGAAGAAGTAGAGAAATTAGCATTCTATAGTGAAATAAAAGGAAAAGAACCGATAGCCGCTATTGACGAAAAGCTGCTGGAATATTGGAAAGGGTAAATGACATTAGGCAGTCTGCCGATATTTTACTTAATCTGTATGGCAGGACAAGAAAAGCTATGATATACTTATTTCAAAAATGCAGAGAATGGTGGCACATATCCTGTAATTCCTGTAAAACCTTTTTGTATGTGATGTGGAAACTTGTGAGGGAGTAGTGCGGATGAATATCATATTAACAAGTTCACTGGGTGGTTCATTCAAGGTTAATGGAAAACGGATTCCATCTGTTTTTCTTACAGACAATGGACTGTTAGATAAATTGAAAGAGTTATGGGTGGAAGATTCTAAAGTAATGATTATTTGTGCTTCACCAAATGATCATGAAAAAAATGACAGTGTATGTGAGTGTCTAAGGGAATCATTTCCCATGAGCGGCTTGAGCATTTCGTATATTGAAAAATGCGACGATAGAAATGAGGAACTGATTGAAAAACTTTCGGAGATGGATGTTATCCTTTTAGTAGGAGGACATGTTCCCACACAGAATATTTTCATGAAAAAAATAGGGTTGAAAGAGAGGTTGATCGATTTTAACGGTTTGCTTATTGCATGGAGTGCAGGATCGATGAATTGTGCATCCAATGTATATGCTGCGCCGGAGCTTGAAGGGGAAGCTGTAGACGCAGATTATAGCAGATGGATTTCCGGGCTGGGATTAACAGAGACTAATATTTTTCCTCATTATCAAGTGTTAAAGGATGCTTATCTTGATGGACTTAGAGTGATGGAAGATATCACATATGTTGACAGTTACACTCATGAAATACTGGCAATGAATGATGGAAGCTATATTACGATAGAAAATGGTGCGGAAGTCTTGTATGGCGAAGCGTACCGTATTAAGAATGGTAATTTGGAAATGATCTGCAGGAATGGCGAAGTATTCGTGCTAAAAGAAAGATGACAGCTTTCGATTTGAAAGAAATAGTAAGGGGAGCAACATTTTTCTTCGCACACCCAATCAAAATTTTATAGGAGGCCAGTATGGGATTGTTTAAGAAAAAACCGGCTGTACAGAGCTATGACAGGGAAAACAAAAGGCCTGTGATAAAGGCAAGTATCTGCAATGGAGAACAGGTTGCCGGATTTAAAGATATACATACAGATAAATTTGAGGAAATTATGCTGATAAGAGGAGCGGCCGACCTTGAGAAATTCAAGTCAATGTATGGCATTGAGGAAGAAATCAGGAAAGAGTATTAGTGCGGCAGAACGGATAAAAAACATTTGGAGGGAACAATGAAAGTGATGATTAAGAAAGCAGCTGCTGAAGATGCGAAAACAGCTGCAGGTTTGGCGATACAGATGTGGGAGTCAAATACCCTTGAAGGATTGACAGAGGAATTTTATGATAGCTTAAATGAGGAAAGCTGCGTAGTGTTTCTTGCTCTGCTGAATGATCTTGCCATAGGTTTTGCACAATGCGGGTTGAGGCACGATTATGTGGAAGGTACGGATTCAAGTCCGGTGGGATATCTGGAAGGTATTTTTGTGGCAGAAGAGTACAGAAACAGAGGGGTGGCAAAAGACATGCTGGAGGCCTGCCAGAAATGGGCAAAGGAACAGGGGTGTACGGAATTTGCCAGTGATTGTGAACTGGTTAATGATGGTAGTTTGAACTTTCATTTAAAGATGGGGTTTGAAGAAGCAAACAGGATCATTTGTTTTACGAAGAAGTTATAGGGGAGGAACATGAAAAAGTAGTTGCTTTTTCATGTTTTCAGGTGTATATTACTGGTAATTAAATATGGAAATGCAATGAGAAGAAGTAGTACATCAGTTTTGAACTTTCAGAGAGAGGATGGCGGGTGAGAATCCTCAGGGAGAACTTTTGGAAGGCATCTTTTAGCAGCGGAGCGAATAAAGTAGTATCCGACGGAGGTCCACCGTTAAAGGGAATATGATATAAGGTATTTTATTACCCGTATCAGAAAAGTGCAGATTTACAATCTGAAATTAGGTGGAACCGCGGTAGAATCATCGCCCTAAGCATAGGTACAGGACTTATGCTTAGGGCTTTTTTTGTGCCGGGATTTCACTGGTGAACTAAGAGAATGCAGAAAAAGAAAGGAATGAGATCAAGATGGAGAAAAGAAGTTTTTCAATGGAAGAGGTAGTAGCGTATTGTAATCAATACGGATTTATTTTTCAGGGAAGTGAGATATATGGAGGCCTGGCTAATACATGGGATTATGGCCCCCTTGGAACAAGACTTAAAAATCAGTTAAAAGATGAATGGAGAAAGTTCTTTATACAACAAAGAGAAAACAGCTATGAAGTAGATGCAGATATTCTGATGAATCCGAGAGTCTGGGAAGCAAGCGGCCATTTAGCCGGATTTTCGGATCCACTGTTAGATTGCAGGGAGTGCAAGACGAGACATCGCGCAGATAATCTGATACAGGATTATGACACGTCTGTCAATGCGGATGCCATGTCGGAAGAGGAGATGATGAGATTTATCCGAGAGAGACAGATCCCGTGTCCGGTATGCGGAAAGTCAAATTATACAGATATAAGGCAGTTCAATCTGATGTTTGAAACAAAAAGAGGGGTAACGGATGATAGAGCAAATGCGATTTATCTTCGGCCGGAGAATGCACAGGGAGAATACGTAAACTACTTAAACGTAATGCGTTCCATGCGTGCGAAGCTCCCGTTTAGTATCGGACAGATCGGAAAAGCTTTCAGAAATGAAATTACACCCAAGAACTTCACCTTCCGCACCATAGAATTTGAACAAATGGAATTTCAAACCTTCTGCCGGGAAGGGGAGGATACAGAATTATATGAGTATTTCAAGGAATATGGGAAGTCGTTTTTTGAGTCTCTGGGACTCCCGGCAGACAAATTAAGATTTCACGATCACGATAAGCTTGCGCATTATGCGAAGGCTGCATGTGATATTGAATACCTGTTTCCGTTTGGGTGGGGGGAAATAAACGGAACACATAACAGAACGAATTTCGATCTGACGCGCCATCAGGAGTACTCAGGAAAATCCATGGAATATTATGATGAAATTACAAAAGAAAAATTTGTCCCATTTATTATTGAATCAACCTATGGATTGGATCGTCTTGTGCTGGCCTTGCTGTTTGAGGGACTTCATGAGGAGCAGATCAGTGAAGATGACACGCGCGTCGTATTTAATATTAAGCCTGCATTGGCCCCTGTAAAGGTGAATGTCTTACCTTTGATCAAAAAAAGACATTCGGTTAAAGCAAAAGAGATACAGAAGATGTTATCCCGATATTTTATGGTGCAGTATGATGAATCCGGAAGCATCGGAAAACGATACAGACGAGGAGACGCAATTGGGATTCCGTTTGCCGTCACCGTTGATGATGATACCCTGGAAAATAATACTGTAACTGTTCGAGACAGGGATACGATGGAGCAGCAAAGAGTTTCAACAGATGATTTATCAGGGACAATAGCTGATAGGTTAGGAATGTAGGATATCAGGAGTTCAGGAATTTAGAATTTCAAAAGTTCAATAGTTCAGGAGTAACAGGGGGCGTAGGAATACTCCGCTCACGCTAAAAAACGTGGGTGCACCTTCATGAGGTGCACCCACATCCTCTTATTCTCAAAATCGCCCAAAGAGATTATCCCAGAACGAAGATTTCAGCTCGATGGGAATCTCATAGAGCACTTCGTAACTGTCATTGACAGTTACGCCATGGGGGTCTGTTTCCCTGTAACTGCGGATTACCTTCAGGGTCAGCTGTGTGCCCATAGTCTCCGGTTTGATAAACCAGTAGCCCTCCGCATTACTGTCTCGATTGGAATAGGCAGTATAATCATTGCCCAGTTCATCGGACAGGATAAATGCATAATCATCCCCGTTATGCCCGATGGTGGCACAGTCGATGAATAATGTCACATACAGAGCCGACTCCTGAAGTCTTTCCAGAATGATCTTGTGATCATCAAATTGGTAAGTTCTGCCAATGTCCCAGCTCCGGTCTGTAAAGCAGGTGGTGGGCGTAAATGTGCTGACGAACCCTTCCCCACCTTGCGCATAGAGCAGCCGGACAGTCAGTTCCTTTCCCACAAGATTAGCACCATCTATATCTTTCAGATCAATGCAATAGATCAGAGTCATCTCCGCAGCATCTTCATTTTCCGCATTACCCCAGTAAATCTGTGTATGCAGACCCATTGTATATTCAGACCGGCAGATTACGTTATCACCCTCTGTAATATAGAAAAACCAGGGCAGAAAATATGTGTGGAAAGAGCCGTCCGCTGCATCCTCAAGGCCGCTCCAGTCAAAGGTATAGCTCAACAGCAGATGTTTATTCTCCAAGATGGCACTGTTCAGCGTGCCGACAACCCCGTCATATTCCTGGGTGTCATCTATGCGGACGGCATACTCCGCCTCAATTTTGTCAAAATTCAGTGTGCCGACTCGATTTTCATTTTCTAAATTTGCTAAAAAATGGCCGATAGCAGGGAGGGCTGCTGCAAGGCTGACCGTGCCAAAGAGCAAAATTATTGCGGCAGCCAGTGCGACGGTAAACCTTTTTTTCACATATTTAGTGCTGCGTGATCTTGCCTGCGTATTCATGGCGTCTATATATTCGTGGATGTAGCGCTCATCCACATCTCCTATCATGTCTAACAGTTGTTCGTTTGTCTTTCTGTTCATATAAAAATCCCCCCTTCCTCCAGTTGGTCCTTTAGCTTCTTCCGCATTCTGGAAAGACGTATGTTTATGGTGTTCTTTGTCACTCCGCTGTTTTCGGCCAGGTCTTCTATGGACTCAAGGGCAAAATAACGGCCCATGAAGAGCAGCCTGTCTTCGGCGGGCAGTCCGGCGAGGAAGTTGTTTATTGCTTCCCGCAGAGCATCCGCATCCTCGTCAAATGCAGCGCCTCCCGGGATGCAGTCCTCCAGTTCGTCCAGGGCCACCAGGTAAACTCCTCCGCCGCGTTTTTTTGCCGTCAGGCGGCGGATACGGTCCACTGCCCGCCGCCTGGTCAGCATGGCGGCATAGGACGCAACCGATACCGGGCGCTTTGGGGGAACGGTGTTCCAGATGTCCAGCAGGGCATCGTTTACGCACTCCTCGGCATCCTGCGCCGTGGGAAGGATACGTCCTGCAAAATTCTTCAGCATCCTGCCATATCGGCCTATGATTTCATCCAGGGCGGATTCCCTGCGTGCAAAAAGCATTGAGATAATTTCAGTATCTTCCATAAGGATCTCCTTTTTCATGTTCCATTCATAGTATACCACAGTTATTTCATGTTTGTGTCCACATAGATCTGCGCTCTGCGCTGGATGATTTCTGCTGTTTCCTGTGCTGTTTTATCCCCGGAAAAGAAGCCGCCCATTTCCTCATCCACGATGCTGGAGATTTCGTCGTTATCATAATAACGTTGGTCTGCCGAAAGGATGAAATCAACCAGTTTTGCCAATTGTTCTTCGGTCATGGGTTCCGGCGTGACGGATTCGCCGCCTATGTGGTAAGTTCGGGACGCCTCAAGTGCTGCCTCGGAGTTTTCCAGAAAATACTTTCGTTGGACCGGCAGATATATTTCAATGCCGGCCTGGTACTCATCCGTCAGGTAATATCGGAGAAATTCCCACGCCCCTTCGGGATAGGAGGAATGTGCGGAGATGGCGTAACTCTCACCTGCCCTGATATAAGAGCCGCTGCCGTCCTCCATGGGAAAACCGACATAGGATGCTTCCTCCCCGAATAGTCCGTTTACATAGTAGTTGACATCGCTGAAGCTGCTGATGGATATGGGCGCAAGGATGGTTCTGCCTTCCCGGTATTGAGCCTCGTAATTTCTCCGGTAATCTTCCCCATAGGAATCCGCATCCGATTCTTCGGGCAGGGATTTTGCGTATTCGATCATATCAAGGAAATTCCGGGATTGAAAGTTACACTTTGCCGTTCCGGTGTCAATGAAGTTGCTGCCGCAGTATGTCATCATGGTTCGGAGAAAGGAGCTGCGGCATGCCTCCGGGATCAGGTTTGTTCCCTCCGGGAGAGCTTCCAGAATCTGCATCGCGTCTGCAAAGGTCCAGGAGGTTCTTTCCCCCAGAGAGGAGGATGCGCCGATCATGGTGCCCACACTAAAACAGGGGATCACATAATACAGCTTTCCGTCCATGGAATAAGCGTCAAATACATTCTGCAGAAAGTCCGTCCGAGACAGTTCATCATCCTTTTCGATGAATTCTCCGATGTCCGCCAAAACTCCCCTGGCGGCATAGTTTTCCATGGGAAGGCCGTCTGTAACCAGTATGTCAGGCATATCGCCGGAAAAGATGCCGTTTGTCATCTCCGCAATGCCTGCCGCAAGCTCTTCCTCGAAATCGTATTCCTCCACATTCCGTACCACAATGCGGTATTGCTCGTTACTGCGGTTAAACTCCACCACCCGCTGCATCACCTTATCGCTTATGTAAGTGCCTGCCAGCACTAGCACAGACCTGTCCGGCACATCCGCCGGGTCCACATAGGTAAAGACTCCCATGCTGGCCCCGTTGCCGTAACCCTCATAGAACACGCCCGCAAAGGAAGTGTCGTCCAGGTTTATCAGGGCATTAAAACTGCTGATATTTAAATCGGAATTGATGAAATTCATCCTTTCTGTGCCCTCTGTATTTTCCGGTGTGCAGGAGAAGATACCGATCCGATTGCTGTACAGTATGCCGGAACCGGGAGCCGCGGCTATCGCACCGTATCCGTCCCAGCCGCAGGAGGAGGGCATTTCGCAGACTTCCCCCAGTTTATCCGTGGCAGGGTCATAGGGGACAAGGTATTGTTCCTCCCAGTTGTCCTCACCATAACAGACGAGCAGGAGACTCCCATCCGCCTGGTGTACGGTGGCGACGCTGTTTTGGAATGTTCGGAAGGTCTCATCAGACATCTGTCTGCAGTCCGCTGGATTTCCCTGGGAATCCACTGATATCTGCCAGGCATGATCGCCCGTCAGGATCAGGTTTACCCTGCCGTCTGCTGTGACACATATGTCATTTATCCATACATAACCGTCATCAGAAGGGATATCTTCCAGCTGCGACTCCCGTATTAACGTTCCGTCCATTGCCCAGCAGCACAGGTAACACAGGGTGGTGCCGGAATCCTCCTCCGAGCTTTGGGAATCTTCACAATAATAATTCCGAATCCCATAGATGCAGCCGTCTGCCCCGAAGGTATAGTTTTCATAATAAGAAAATTCCGGGGAGTCGTTATCGTTTCCGGCGGGATTCCAGGGAATCGTTTCCAGGGGGACGGCATCTGCATCAGTGTCGTTATCCTTAAAAGTAAGTACCCGGATATCATTGTCGTTGTAATTTTCCCAGTCCGTTACCTTTACCAGCAGGGAAATTGTTCTATCCCTGCAGGCGGAAGCAATAATCTCTGTCTCGCTCCCGCCGAAATCCGGCATTGTGACTTTCCGAAAACTATAGACGTGCTCCTTTGCAAGGCTCTCGTTTTCATTCCTGTTCTTCCCTGTGTCTTTGCCGCAGGCGCATAAACTGAGCGCCACGAGAATGATCAGGCAAAAATCTGTCATCCTTCTGTAGATTTTTCTTTTCATGTTGTCCTCCTTTTTACTGTCCTATATCCGTTAAATCGCAAAAGGAGGAAAATACTTTCAGGAAAAGAGAAAAGTGTATATGTTTTATGGAAAAATAAGCGGCTATGTGGTAATATATTGGGGCATAGGAAAACACAATTTGGCTGATTTTAGTGATGAACTGAAGGCAGAGGTTTGTGGCAGTATAATTATATATAAAAGCAAAGCGACAGGAGGAGCGAACCATGAGCAATATGAGAACAATCCGTATTACGGGCAAGGGAAAGATAAAGGTAAAGCCGGATATGACAAGAATCACAATGACACTGGAGGGAATATATCCTGAGTACAGCGAAGCACTCAGGCATTCCTCTCAGGATACGGACTGCATAAAGGAGGTTCTGGCGGTCTTTGGATTTGAGAGATCGGATCTCAAGACTCTGAAATTTAATGTAGATACGGAATATGAGTCATACAAGGAAAAGAATGCTTTTAAGCAGAGACTGGTGGGGTACAAATTCAGACACCAGATGAAGGTGGAGTTTGAATCGGATAATGATCGGCTCGGACGGATTCTCTATGCACTTGCACACTGCCGGATTAAGCCGGAATTCAGAATCAGCTATACCGTAAAAGACCAGGAGGCGGCAAAAAACAAACTTTTGGGAAAGGCGGTTACAGACGCAAAAGAAAAGGCTGCTGTCCTGACCCAGGCTGCCGGTGTGGGACTGAAGGAAATTCAGAGCATTGACTATTCCTGGGGAGAGATTAATTTTGAAGTCCACCCTATGGGCCGTGCCATGCTGGCAGAGGATGAGGCGAACAGTCTGATGGCACCATTGAGCGCAAGCTATGACCTGGACATCGAGCCGGATGATATTGAGGTCTCGGATACCGTCACGGTGGTATGGGAAATTCAGTAGGCACCGGCCGGAACTTAGCAGGTATCGACGGAAGTTCAGCAGGCATCGGCAGATGAAGCGGAAAGGGAGATGAACAGGACATGTCTGTACAGGGTGAGGTAAAAGAAAGAACAGGAATTAATATAAGAGAGCCGCGGCATTACCGGGTTATCATGCATAATGATGACTTTACACCCATGGATTTTGTGGTGGAGCTTTTGAGGAGTTTTTTTAATAAGGATGAGATTGAGGCGGTTCATCTGATGATGAAGGTACACGAAACCGGCAGGGCTTCGGTGGGGACTTATCCCAGGGATATTGCGGCCAGCAAGGTTGAAAATGCCACGGCAAGAGCAAGGGAAGAAGGCTATCCCTTTCGTATGACCATCGAAGAAGTGTAAGAGAGGATAAAAGATATGCTTATATCGAAAGAGGTAGAGGAGATTATCAGTACAACTGTGGTTTTTGCCCAAAATGCAAATTTTGAATTTGTGGTGCCGGAACTGATGCTGTATGTGATCTGTAAAAATGAGGTGTTTGCCCGTGCATTTGAAAACTGCGGCGGCAGCATCAGGGAATTGGACTACCATTTGAGAACATACCTTGAAAATTATGTGGAAAGCAGAGACGAAACCGATGGGAGCGATTCCGAGCTTTCTCAGGATATGCAGAATGTGCTGGAGCGGGCTATGGAATCGGCGCAGAACAGCGGCAGGGACAGAGTGGAGCTTTCCCATATCCTGTTTGCGATATATGGACTGGAGGACAGCTACGCTGCCTATTATATGCTGACTCAAGGCGTCGAACGGGCCGAGCTTCTCCGGGAGATGGGCATCCTTTATGAGGAAATCGCTGATGGTGGTGATACGAGGGGACGTGTCGGCGCAGCCGGCAGCGGTTCCAGGAATAATGCAGGTGGAAGCAATCACACTGCAGAAGAAGATGAGCAGGCCGGAGACGGGCAGCGGGGTGCCTGGTCGGAAAACGGCGAGGACCGGGGACAGGAAAAGGAGCGACACAGCGGCAGGAGGCAGAATGCGGACTGGCAGCAGTATGCCGTCTGTCTGAACGATATGATAGGTCAGGTGAATCCCCTGATCGGCAGGGAGGAGGAACTGGAGCGAACCATGCAGATCCTCTGCCGCAAGGAGAAGAACAATCCCCTCCACATAGGGGAGCCGGGGGTTGGCAAAACGGCCATCACCTACGGCCTTGCAAGGCGGCTGGAGGAAGCCAAAGTTCCGGAGCCTCTGCAGGGTGCGAAAATATTTTCACTGGATTTGGGAGGCCTTCTGGCGGGCACGCAGTACAGAGGAGATTTTGAACAGCGGTTTAAAAAGGTCATGGACGGCATCTGCAGTCAGGAAAGGCCCATTGTCTACATTGATGAAATCCATAATATCGTGGGGGCAGGCGCAGTAGGCGGCGGAGCCTTTGATATTTCCAATATGCTGAAGCCCTATCTGGAGAGGGGGCAGGTTCGTTTTATCGGAGCCACCACCTATGAGGAATACAAAAAGCATTTCGAGAAAAGCAAAAGTCTGGTGCGAAGGTTTCAAAATATTGATATCAAAGAACCGGACATTCAGGACTGCGTTCATATTCTTGAGGGGCTGAAGGCAGGCTACGAACAGTTTCACGGCGTTACTTACGAAGAGGGAACGCTGGAATATGCGGTGGAAATGAGCGCGAAGTATATCAATGAGCGCTTCCTGCCGGATAAAGCGGTGGATCTGATTGACGAGGCGGGGGCTTACCGCCGCATGCATCCCCTTGAAGGAGAACGGCAGTCCGTGGACAAGGAGCTGCTTGACGAGCTGCTTTCCGGAATCTGTCATATTCCCAGACAGGTGGTGGAAAGTGATGAGACTGCTGCTCTGGCGACTCTTGAAGAGCGCCTGCAAAGGCTTATATTCGGCCAGAACGAGGCCATATCCCAGGTGGTAAACGCGGTGAAATTTTCAAAGGCCGGGCTCTTGGAAGAGGGAAAACCTTTGGCAAGTCTGCTTTTTGTAGGGCCTACAGGCGTGGGAAAGACAGAAATTGCCAAAAGTCTTGCTAAGGAACTGGGCATTGAACTTGTCCGCTTTGATATGAGTGAATATGAAGAAAAACATGCGGTGGCAAAGCTGATCGGAGCCCCCGCAGGTTATGTAGGGTATGAGGAGGGCGGACTTCTCACGGAGGAAATCCGAAAGCATCCTCATGCAGTTCTTCTGCTGGATGAAATTGAAAAAGCTCATTCGGATATCTACAATATTCTTCTGCAGGTGATGGATTATGCCACTCTGACGGACAACCAGGGCAGGAAAGCGGATTTTCGCAATATCATACTGATCATGACGTCCAACGCAGGCGCCAGCCGGATCGGAAAGCCGGGAATTGGCTTTTTGGGGGAGAATGTGAACACAGATGCCGTTTTGGAGGAGGTAAAACGCATCTTCCAGCCGGAATTCCGCAATCGTCTGACGAAAACGGTGGTGTTTAACAGCATGGATGATCGGATGGCTGAACAGATTGTGGACAAGAAGCTGGGCGAACTTGGGCAGATGCTTCAGCGAAAAAATATAGAGCTTTCCGCTGATGAAAAGTCCAGAAAACTGATCAAAAAGAAGGGCATCAGCGCAGAATTCGGAGCAAGGGAGATTGAGCGTGTGATACAGGGAGAGATCAAGCCTCTTCTGGTGGATGAAATACTGTTCGGAGCTTTGAAGGACGGCGGGAGATGCCGCCTCACCTGTGTGGATGAAGTCTTCGCAGTCAGCGAGGAGGAGTACTGATGCCGGTTTATCGATTAAATCCCGGGGAAATATCCTTTCCCAATCCCACACTTGCCAGAGAGGACGGGCTGCTGGCCGTAGGGGGCGACTTATGTGTGGAGCGGCTTCTGCTGGCATATACACATGGGATTTTTCCCTGGTATGAACCGGGAGAAGAGATATTGTGGTGGTGCCCTAAAGAGCGGTTTGTTATTTTCCCGGAAGAAATCCATATTTCCCGCTCTATGAAAAAGTACATTCAGAAGCATGAGTTTTCCTTCATGATCAATCGGGATTTTGCAGATACCATGCATCGGTGCCGGATCAAGAGAGAATTCCGGGAAGGCACCTGGATCTCTGACGAAATGGAGGAAGCATACGGACGGCTTAACAGGGAGGGTTATGCCATGAGCCTGGAGGTGTCGGAGGATGGCTGCCTTGCGGGAGGGCTTTACGGGGTGTCTATAGGACGGTGCTTTTTTGGGGAGAGCATGTTCTCGGAGAAAGAGAACGGTTCCAAAATGGCACTGATCTTTCTGGCCGGGCTGATGAGGGAGAAGGGGGGCCTGATGATTGACTGCCAGTTCCATACGCCACATCTGGAGAGCATGGGAGGGAGATACATTTCCTGGGAGGAGTATGACAGGATGATTCAGGAGGGTTTGGCATAGGAGCAGATGACATCTAAAGGCCTATGTGATAATATCGAAGAGAAATATGATTTATATTGTAGACAACATTTCAAATTATTTAATATATCTGTTTATCATTCGTTTTGGATTCAGGAAAAGTCCAAGAAAAAACAGGCTTTATATCGGTGGGTCTGTTCTGATTATGCTCTTTGCAGGTGCGTATAATGCATATTTTGATGTAAACTCTCCGATAGTCTATATGCTTTGGAGTGTGCTTGCCATATGTTTATTTTTCGAGGATCGTTTTTGGCATCTGCTTGTATTAAGCGCCGCCCTAATGTATTTTACCGGAATTGTTGATACATTTAGCGTCATGCTGATACAGGTTGTCTTAATAGGCGGAGGAGTTTCAGGCACGGATATAACATGGTGGATGGAATCTGCTTATCTGCTCTCATTTTTTGTATATCTGCTGGTATACTTACAGCTTCTTAAAAAGAATGAAGTATACTTATGTGATATAGAATTTAAGTACAAATTTGCGATTTTAATACAGGGCAGCATTTTCCAGATGTTCTATAATTTTGTATTTATCTTCTTTGATGAAAATCATGCCATATACGGTTGGGATGCATATGCAGTTTTTTTTATCAGCATAGCAGGTGCGGTTTATTCCATATTTCTTACGCTCAGCCTTGCCATAAAAAATATACTGTCAAACAGGCAGAACAGGGAACTTCAATCTTTTATGCATATGCAAAAGCAGCAATACGATTACCAGTTACAGCA
>JAIDME010000020.1 GCA_029050705.1 Acetatifactor sp. | reverse complement strand
GGCGACAAGTTGCTTTCCGTGTGGGCAGGACGCGACGAAATAGCTGCTGTTTATATGGTCGGATCTTATGACCTGACACAGCTTGACAAGACGGATAAATACGGGGCGACGCCTTTGATGTATGCGGCAATGAGAGGATACAGCAGGCTTGCTAAAATGCTTATTGAACAAGGGTTTGAAGTAAATGCAACGGGCAGCGCACCTGTCACCGACAAGGCTTTGGCTCTGGAAACGGATGGTGTTTCTCCCCTTGCGCTTGCTATTCGGTTCGGCAATGTGGAGATGGTTCGTATGCTGCTTGAGGCAGGGGCAGATGAAACAATCTATGATGCGAAAGGGAATCCGCCTGTTTTTTCTCTGGTGCTCTACCCGGTGGATTTTTTCCGTGAATTGTATGGCAACTTTATCAAGGAGGATCATCCTATATTTCGGAACAAGCGGGAGATCATCTCCCTGCTGGAGCAGCTGGACCTCACAAATTCAGAGGGATATACCGTGCTTATGAAGTCGCTGTTTCCCATGAAATTCTGGTATACAGGATTTAACGAAGGAATTTCGCCGAAGAAGAATCTTTCCATCGCGCTGGAACTGCTTAAAAAGGGTGTAGATGTAAACACAATCGGAAATGACGGCAAGCGTCCGCTGCATCAGGCTGTAGTGGATATGGAGGAGGTGGCGAGGGAGCTTGTGAAAGCCGGCGCAGAAATCAATGTGCAGGATAATGATGGCAACACACCTCTGATATATGCATGCAAAAAGGGAAAAGAAGAAACCGTACTCTGGCTTTTAAAGGCGGGTGCAGATTATAAGATCCAAAATAATGAAGGCGAAACTGCCGAGGACATTGCGGCGGAAAGAGGCTATACCCGGGCAATAGAGTTAATGGAATCTGATGATACGCTGCTGGAGGCCTGCAGAAATAATCAGAAGCGATCGGTGCAGGTGATCTTAAGACGTGGCGGAGTAGATATAAACGAGCGTGATGAAGAGAGTTGCACGCCTCTTATTTATGCCTGCAGGAACAATGCGCTTGATATCGTAAAAATGCTGCTTGATCATGGCGCAGATACGGAAATCGGCGACCGGAAAAACCATATGCCGCTGCATTATGCGGCGGCATTGGGCAATCTCCCGATCATCAATCTGCTTGTAAAAGCCGGGGCAGACGTAAACTGCACGGACAGCAATGGCGATACGCCGCTGATTTTTATGGCACAAGGCGGGAAGACGGTTGCAGCGCTTAATTTTATTAAGAATCCGGAGGTCAATGTCAGTATCAGGAACAATGTCGGCCGCACGGCGGTCATGTATGCCATTTCCGCCAAACAACAGCAGCTTGTAAAGGCTTTTCTGCCGTTGATGGGAACGGCTGCGGATGATACGGATATTGACGGCTTTACAATGCTTCACTATGCCTGTCAGTTCGGGCAGCTCGAAACGGTTAAGCTTCTCCTTCAAAGAGACCGGAGCAGCATAAATAAGGCCAGCGACATTGGAGAAACCCCTCTAATGCTGGCAGCAAGAAATTCCAATCTGGTGATCGTAAAGCTGCTGCTTGAGGCGGGGGCGAAAGCAGACTGCGCGAATGTAAAGGGGCTTACGGCGTTACATCTGGCAGCTGCAAACGGAAATGTTTTTATGGGCAAAGCACTGCTTGAGGCAGGAGCGGATATCAATGCAAAGTTAAGAGAAGGACACACGCCGCTGATGTATGCGATTGCCAAAAGCAAAATAGAATTTGCGGAAATGCTGATTCTTGAAGGCGCGGATGTGAATGCCACGGACAATGATCAGTGCAGCGCGTTGTCCTATGCGATCGATGCGGAAATACCGCAGATTGTTGGGCTGTTGGTCGAGGCGGGGGCGGTAAGCTGATTCGGAGTTTCAGTTTCTTGCAATTCTTTTCCAAATAGTGTAACATAAATAAGTAAATTGCGCAGTGAAAGGCGGATTGGAGATTAATATGGAAAACCAAAATTTTCAGGGAACCGGAGAATATGTGGCGAGCGAGGAGCTGATGGCCAGTGTCAATATCGCAATGGCACTGAAAAAACCGCTTTTGATCAAGGGAGAGCCGGGAACCGGCAAGACCATGCTGGCGGAAGCGGTGGCGAAAGCTCTCGGCAAGAGGCTGATCATCTGGAACATCAAATCTACCACCAAGGCCCAGGAGGGCCTGTACGTCTATGACACGATACAGCGTCTTTATGATGGTCAGTTTGGCGAGGAGGGTGTAAACGACATTGCAAGATATATCAAGCTTGGCAAGCTGGGGGAGGCCTTTGACAGCGACGAACAGGTGGTGCTGCTTATCGATGAGATAGACAAGGCGGATCTGGAGTTTCCCAACGATCTGCTGTGGGAGCTGGATCAGATGGAATTTTATATCAATGAGACGAAGCGCACCGTAAAGGCCAAACAGCCCCCTATCGTAATCATCACCTCCAACGCGGAAAAGGAGCTGCCGGATGCATTCCTGCGCCGCTGCATCTTCCATTATATTGACTTCCCTGACAGGGAGCTGATGGAGGAGATCGTGCGGGTACATTATCCTAATGTGGAGGATAATCTGCTGAAAAATGCAATGGATGTATTTTATAACATCCGGGGTATCAGGGACATTCGTAAGAAGCCCAGCACATCCGAACTCATTGACTGGATCAACGCATTGCAGATTGGCGGAATATCCGCTGAGAAGATCAAGCAGACGCTTCCCTTTATCGGTGTGGTGGTAAAGAAGGACGAGGACATGGAACTGGTGAAGCAGGATAAGGCAAATCTGTAAAGCCGGCAAACTTTGGACTTTCAATTTAGTGAAAGCTATTATGTTCGACATGGAGGCGGATATGTTTATTCGTTTTTTTGAGACCCTGCGGGCCAAGGGACTGCGGGTGACGCTGGGGGAGTTTCTGACCCTCCAGGAGGCGCTTGACCAGGGGCTGTGCGGCAGTTCGCTGACACAGTTCTATTATGTGGCCCGGATGATTCTGGTAAAGAGCGAGACGGATTTCGATAAGTTTGATATGGCTTTCGAGGAGTGCTTTAAGCCTGCTCAGAGAGAGACGGAGGTCGGAAAAGAAATGCTCCGCTGGCTGGACAAGTCCGACATGCTGGAGCTTGCCCACGAGGAAGCCAGGGCCCACCTGAACCAGATGGAGGATATTCAGGTAGACAAGGAGGACGTTGAGGAGACATTCAAGCAGCGTCTGAAGGATCAGAACGAGGAGCACAACGGCGGCAGCTTTTGGATCGGCACTATGGGAAAAACTTCCTTTGGCAATATGGGAGGTAATGTGGGCGGTGTCCGTGTGGGAGGCCAGACCGGCTATCAGTCAGCATTTTCCGTGGTGGGAGCAAGAAAGTACCGTGACTTCAGGGATGACAGGGTGCTTGACAACAGACAGTTCCAGATGGCTTTCCGCAAGTTGCGTCAGTTTTCCTCCAGACTGGACATACCGGAATCAGAGCTGGATATTGA